>DAOLFI010000517.1:0-3543 GCA_035326385.1 Niabella sp. | reverse complement strand
AGGTGAATGGCGGTGTAAATACAAAGCTGTTTGGTAAAACTGCCGGACTTACTTTAGGCCTGAATTACAGCAAAAGCAACAGGTTTCAAAAGCTGCTGAACAGGCAAAACACTTTCAGCGGTACACAGTTTGACCAGAACTATAATTATAATGATGACCGCTATAACCAGGAAGTATCCGCAGGCGCCATTGCTGCAGCTTCTGTACAGTTGAACAACCTCAATAAAATTTCCATAAAATCTATACTGAATATAAATACGCATAACTATACCACTAACAGGAGTGGGGAAGATTATGCAAGGGGCAATGATGTTTTGGCCAACGAGTTTACATTTAAACAGCATATTTTTTTCACCACTCAGCTTATTGGTGAGCATAATATTATTATGCCGCTTAAATTGAGATGGTATGGTGCTTTCAATATCCTGGATGCACAAAGTCCCGACCAGAAACGTATCCAGTACACACGCCCTGCCGGTACACAAAATGCTTATTCCCTGCTGGTAGGTAACTCCTTATCCCAGGAAAGCGGCAGCCGCATCTTCCAGGATTTGAGCGACTATATCTACACGGCCGGTGGCGACCTGTCTTATAACTTTAACGCTTTTGCCGGGAAACAAACCATCAAAGGAGGGTATACGATACAGGTAAAAGACCGCCTTTACGATGCCAAACTGTTTGCAAATTATTTACCAAGAGATAACGCCACTTTAAGATTACAAACTGCCGACAGGATATTTGCAGCAGAAAATTTTGGTGATGGTTCCGCAACAAGCACCCTTTTTGCTTTTGACGCCATTAAAGGAAATAATTTCCGGTATATGGCCAACACCATTCTGAATGCCGGCTTTGTGCAGCTCGACAACCAGTTCTCAAAAGCCTTCAGGGTAGTATGGGGTGCACGCCTGGAGCATTACGACCAGTTGGTAGGAAGCGTTAAGCAATCTGACCCTCGGCATATCCATTCAAAAATATTTGATGTATTGCCTGGCCTCAATGCAACTTACAGGCTCAGTAATACCACCAACCTCCGGTTATCTGCTTCGCAAACAGTTATCCGTCCCGAGCTGCGAGAGCTTTCTTTCCTGAACCTGTATGATTTTGAGCTCAACGCATCTATCCAGGGTAACCCCTTATTGAAAAGATCCAAAAATACCAATGTGGATATAAGGTATGAGCTTTATCCAAGAGCAGGCGAAGTCTTCACAGCCGGTGTGTTCTATAAATTATTTAAAGATCCTATTGAGCAAATGTTCAGTGAAGGCAGCGGAGGTGCCAGCACATTCAGCTTTCAAAATCCCCAACAGGCGAATGCCTATGGAGTGGAAGCGGAGTACAGGAAACGCCTGGATTTTGTTGATCTGCTGAAAAATTTCACTATCCAGGCAAATGCTTCCTACATCTATAGCCGTGTAAAAGATTCTGCCTTTCAGATCGACAGGCCGTTGCAGGGCCAATCGCCTTACTTAATAAACATAGGGCTGCTGTATGATCAGGAAGAAAAAGGTATCAACGCCACATTATTGTTTAACCAGATAGGACATCGTATTTACCTGGTGGGTGATCTTACAGCGGGCGCCGGCTCTCCCGATATTTACGAAGCTCCGCGCCCCGTCCTCGATTTTCAATTGGGTAAAAAAATACTGGATAAAAAAGCCGAGATAAGATTAAATGTATCAGACCTTTTAAACCGTACCCAGTATTTCTACCAGAACGCAACCGATAAAACAAGCTTCCAGGAAAATGAAGATGCGCTCCGGTTTACCAGGAAGTACGGAACCTCTTTCAGCATCTCGTTCAACTATTCTTTATAAAAATCTAAAATATACGAAAATGAAAAAAAATATCCTTTTACTGACTGCACTTACAATGCTTACTATTGTGAGCTGCCGCAAAATAGAGGTTGACGGAGTCACAACAATAATTGACGGTGGAAACGGAGGAACCGGAAACGGCGCTACTGTTACACTTTCGGGCCGCATCACTCAGGATGTTACCTTAAAAAAAGGGGATAATAATATATTGAAAGGAAAAGTATATGTTACCAGCGGAGCAACACTTACTATAGAAAAAGGAGCTACGGTAAAAGGTAACTATACAGGTTCTGACGTGGCCGTTCTGGTAGTAACAAGGGGCGCAAAGATCATTGCAGATGGCACCCAGGAAGAACCCATTATATTTACCACTTCCTCTCCTTCTCCGCAATCAGGTGATTGGGGTGGTATTGTTCTTTGCGGAAAAGCCGCAGTAAACAGCAGTTATAACGGAACCAACGGGCTGTTCCAGGTAGAGGGAGAGATTGATAATGCTAATGGCGATGGTCTTGCCGGCAGCGGCGATGCTGTTGCCCCTGCGCCTGTAAATGATGACAACTCCGGCATTTTACGCTATGTGCGTATTGAGTATGCAGGATATGCGTTTCAGCCTGATAAGGAAGTGAACAGCCTTACCATGGCTGCGGTAGGCAGCGGTACCACTATTGATCACGTGCAGGTTACTTACGCTAAAGATGATGCTTTTGAATGGTTCGGCGGTTCGGTAAACTGTAAATACCTTATTGCCTATAAAACACAGGATGATGATTTTGACAGTGATAACGGGTATAGCGGAAGTGTACAGTTTGGCTTGATTGTCCGCGATTCTGCAATAGCAGATATTTCCAAATCAGAAGCTTTTGAAAGTGATAATAACAGCAGCGGGAGTGCTGCAACGCCTCAAACCAGCGCTGTGTTCTGTAATATTTCTGCCTTTGGCCCTTCGGCTAAATTAACCAGCGTTCCTAATTCTAATTATTTAGGTGCTGCTGTACAAATCAGGAGAAATTCTTCCATCTCTATTTTCAATTCAGCATTCGCAGGGTGGCCGGTTGGTATCCAAATAAACGGATCGCAGGGTAATACCGATTTAAACATCCAGGCCGGTAAATCAAAACTAAGCGGGCTCCTTATTGCAGGAGCCACTAAAAAGGCTATAGAATTCGTTCCGGGCACAGGAAGCGCATATACTGAAGCGTCTCTTACCACCTGGTTTACATCAAATCCAAAGAATAAAATTCTGGCAACTGTAGATGATATCAGGTACACAAGGCCCTTCGATTATACTAACCCTGACTGGCAGCCATTTGGAAACTCACCTGTTGTAATACCTTCTGCCTCAAATGATTATTTTGATGACCCGATCATAAAAGCACGTCCTTTTATCACTAAGGTTGATTTTATCGGCGGCATAGCCCCTTCGGGCGCTGATGCAAACTGGCACAAAGGATGGACCAGGTTTAACTAATAACCACTTTATAATATTTTTCCGGAGGCTGTCTGTTAAATACAGGCAGCCTCTTTTAATTTGCTGTGGATGTCTGTTCTGCCCTATAAACAAAAGCTTGTCTGTAAAACATAACAATTATTTGGCAATTCATAACAGATCTTGTTAAAAGAGTAACACTCTTGAAACCTTAAAGTACGAAGAACGTCTTATAAGAGTAAAATATTTCTCTGAAAAATTCGTTTTATTACAAATTGACAGACATAGGTTTATGATAAGAAG
>DAOLFI010000516.1:0-3545 GCA_035326385.1 Niabella sp. | reverse complement strand
TTTATTTTTACCTAATATAATTATTATACCGGCTATGGTGCATGTGGCATCTTCGTTGCGTCGCAATCACTTCATCGTCCCGGTTATATAGCATTATCATTAACCGGTAAACAACTTTTATTATGACCCAGGAATTTCAGCAAAAACTAAAGCACCTTATAGCAGAAGCACTACAAGAGGATATTGGCAGTGGCGACCACTCTACTCTTTCCAGCATTGGTGACAGTGAAGAAGGTAGGGCTGTATTGAAAATAAAGCAGAATGGTATCCTGGCAGGAGTAGATGTAGCCAGATTCATTTTTGAATATAAAGAGCCGGGCTGCAGCTTCGAGGCATTTAAAAAAGATGGCGAACCTATGTTTACAGGCGAAAAGGCGTTTGAAGTAGCTGCCCACGAGCATACCATATTACAATGCGAAAGGCTGGTGCTTAACTGCATGCAGCGCATGAGCGGCATTGCCACACTGACCCGGCAATATACCGATAAGCTAAAAGGTTATAAAACCCGCCTGCTGGACACCCGCAAAACAACACCCAATTTCCGCCTGCTTGAAAAAGAGGCCGTACGTATTGGCGGTGGCGTAAATCACAGGTTTGGATTGTATGATATGATCATGCTCAAAGACAATCATATTGATTATGCCGGTGGAATTGAAAAAGCAATTAATAAGGCTTATGATTATGTTCAGAGTAATAACCTGGATATACAGATTGAAGTAGAAACACGAACACTTGAAGACGTGAAAAAAGTATTACAGGTGGGTGTGGGCAAAGTGTTCAGGGTAATGCTGGATAATTATACCCCGGCACAAATAACAGAAGCGATTGCATTGATTGACGGAAAATTTGAAACAGAAGCCAGTGGCGGCATTAACTTAGATACTATTGAAAGCTATGCAGCCACCGGTGTTGATTATGTTAGTGTAGGCGGACTGATACACCAGGCGCGCAGCCTTGATCTAAGCTTAAAAGCGATGGTATAGTATAAGTTCCAATTAATGAGCATTGAATATTGCTTATTGAATATTCTGAAGGCCGTAGAACAAGCGTTAGACTTTTAAAACACTCAATTTTCAATACGCAACAATCAATTTTAATCAGTTATTAATGAATATTGAACATAGATTATTGAATATTTCAATTTATAAACCTTTCAACTTTTCGGTTCATGTCCAAAAATAAATCCAATAGTCCCTTTGTTTTCAGCACCGATCCCAATTTTAAATTCGATGAGGGCGCTGAAACCATGCAAACCCTGCCGCCGGCCGAACAAAAACTAAGACTGCAGTTAGAAACCAAACATCGTGGTGGCAAGACCGCCACTGTAGTCTTGGGTTTTATAGGCACAGAAAACGATCTGGAAGCATTAGGCAAAAAATTAAAATCTTTTTGCGGAACAGGTGGCTCGGCAAAAGACGGTGAGATCATTATCCAGGGAGATCATCGGGATAAGATGCTGCAATGGTTCTTAAAAAACGGCTACAAAAATGTGAAGAAAAGCGGTGGGTAGTTTTATTGCTGGAATATGGGAAAATTACTTTATAGCCCAAAAATCATTATTTTTACTCTATGGGCAATATGATATCAGCAGGCATAATGGTGAATGTTGAGGTTTTCTATCAACCTGAATACAGTAACCCGTTGCAGAGCGAGTATATGTTTGCCTATCGCATCACCCTTGAAAATTACAATCCCCATCCTGTAAAGCTGTTACGCCGCCATTGGCATATCTTCGACAGTAACGGCGTGTACAGGGAAGTAGAAGGAGAAGGCGTAGTAGGTGTTCAGCCTGTTCTGCAGCCGGGAAGCAGCTACCAGTATATGAGCGGCTGCAATCTCAGCACCGACATGGGAAAAATGAAAGGGGTTTATGAGATGGAAAATCTTGACCTGCGTAAAAAATTCCAGGTGCTCATTCCGGAATTTGAAATGATCGTACCTGCCAAAGCCAATTAATATAATGCCAATCAAAAAGGCCCGCCGGAATAATAGGTGCCTGCCATAACTCCTAGTCTTGCCGTTTCTACAGCTCAATTGTATTCTTTATTCGTATTACTAAGCCTGTTTTTTTATTTTTTCCTGAACTGGGGATAAAATAAATTTCAAAATACTAAAAAAATTAGTATTATTGTACTAATATTATTAGCTATTAATATTTTTCTTATGACACCCTTTACAGATACAATAAGAACACCGGCCGTTGCTGAATACCTATTGCTGCTTGAACCGCGTAAAGATTTAAGTGACCATATTACAAGTATTAAACAAGCCTTTTGTGACAGGTATAAAGCTCCTGAAGCGCTTAAAGGTAAGCCGCATCTTACGCTGGTTCATTACACGCAATACATCACCTTCGAAAGCCGCATCAGGCAGCGACTCAGAACACTGTCTTTACAAATCACTCCATTTAATGTTGAGTTGCTGGACTTCGGCTCTTTTCCAACGCACACCATATTCATCAATGTAGTTACCAGGACTGCCATACAAAACCTGGTAAAAAATATACGCACCCATTTACAGGGCATGATGAAGATGGATAAGGATAATAAGCCGCATTTTATACTGGAACCGCATATTACCGTTGCACGAAAACTGAAACCCTGGCAATATGAACAGGGATGGATGGAGTATAGCCACAACAATTTTTCTGGAAAGTTTATTGCCTCTGAAATGACCCTGCTGAAAAAAGGGCCCGGCGCCGGTAAATATGAGCTGGTTGAAAAATACACGTTCCAAAGCATTCCCGTCTGCGCCTCACAGGCAATGTTGTTTTAGATCATCTTTTTTGGGGAAAAACTAAAAATTCTAACTTATGCAAAAAAAATTACAGCAGGACCATTTTAAAGTGGGCATTGCAAAAAAGCTGGATGAGGTTCAGTATTTACAGGGACGCGGAGCCCAGTTCAATACTAAAAACCGCTTTTTAAAAAACGAGCTGGTTAAGGAACATATTGAAGCTATTGATGATTGGGAGGAGCCCAACACAGCTACCCAATACATTGAACAGGATGCTAAAACTATTGTAAATAAAGTGGATAGTCCCGATGTAGGCATGGCCTACAGCATGAATGCCTATGCCGGCTGCGAGCATGGCTGTATTTACTGCTATGCCCGTAATGTGCATGAATACTGGGGTTACAGCGCAGGACTGGATTTTGAAAGGAAGATCATAGTAAAGAGAAATGCGCCGCAGCTGCTTCGCAAACAGCTCATGCATCCCAAATGGGAGGTGATGCCCATCATGCTTAGTGGCAATACCGATTGTTACCAGCCTGCCGAAAAAAAGTACCGGCTAACAAGAGGCCTGCTTGAAGTATGCAATGAATTTAATCAGCCCGTAGGCATCCTTACAAAAAACTCAGGCATATTGAACGACAAAGATGTGCTCCAGGAAATGGCTAAAAAAAACCTGGTCCGGGCTATGGTCTCTATTACATCATTCAATGAGGAGCTGCGGCGCGTAATGGAACCCCGTACTACTACAGCCTTACAGCGCTTAAAAGTAATTGAGGAATTAAGCACTGCAGGCGTAACCATGGGTATTA
>DAOLFI010000515.1:0-3548 GCA_035326385.1 Niabella sp. | reverse complement strand
TTCAGAATTATACAAAAACGATTTTTCTTATTAGCACTAAACCAGTTTAAATAATGCCTGCCAAAAAGGAATCCTTTATATCAATCCTACTCTGCCTTTGTTTTTTTACTCAAAACCTAACAGCTCAAACAAAGGTGGAGCATTTAAGCTGTGAATATATGACCTTCCCGTTGGGCATTGACGCACCGGAACCACGGCTGAGCTGGCGGATAACATCAGCAACCGCTCAAAAACAAACTGCATACAGAGTGTTAGTTGCTACCAGCAGGCAGCTATTATTGAACAATAAAGGGGATGTGTGGGATAGTAAAAGAACAGCGGGGGAAGAACAGATGGCATATCTGAAAGGGAATAAATTAATCCCGCACACACAATACTGGTGGCAGGTGGAGGTTTGGTTAGGAGAAAAAAAATTGAAATCGCGGCCTGCATGGTTTGAAACAGCGAAATTACAGCCGTCAGACTGGGAGGCCCAATGGATAACAGACAGGCACAATATAGATTACGAGCCATCGCCTTTGTTTCGAAAAGAATTTACATCAGCAAAAAAAGTGAGATCAGCAAAATGTTATATCAGCGGACTGGGCTATTACCAGCTGTATATAAACGGCAAATGCCTCAACCCCAACGCTCTGGATCCGGGTTTTACTGATTTCAGCAAGCGGGTGCTTTATCTTACCCACGATGTTTCTTCTTATATACAAAAGGGTAATAATAGCCTTGGTATCCAGTTGGGGAATGGCTGGTTCAATGAGCAAACCCCCACCGTGTGGAACTTTCATAAAGCGCCCTGGCGTAAGCGTCCCCAGGTAATCTGCGAGCTGCATATCAGCTATGCCGATGGTACAAAGAAAGTAATAACAACCGATGAAAGTTGGAAATGCAGCACAGGCCCCTGGAGATTTGATAATATTCACGTGGGAGCCACTTATGATGCAGGAATGGAACACGACGGCTGGTTAGAGCATTCCTTTGACGATAGCAATTGGGAATGGGTAAAACCGGCAAGCGCTCCCGCCCCTGTTCTTGAAGTACAAACGATGCCCTCAATTACGGCAACTGAAACAATTCATCCTGTATCTGTAAAAAAGCTGAATGACAGTTGCTATGTGTTTGATATGGGGATCAATTTTGCAGGAGTGCCCCAACTTAAAGTGAAAGGGCAAAAGGGTGCTGTTATCACTTTACGTCATGCAGAAATGATTGGCCCCGATGGTCATATTGATCAGAGGAATATCAACATGCACCTGCGACCCAGGAATGCGAGAGAAGTGATTCAAACTGATATTTATACCCTGAAAGGCCTGGGTAAGGAAACATTTGTACCAGCGTTTACCTATCATGGTTTCAGGTATATAGAATTAAAGTCCGACAGACCAATCGCTTTAAGCCAAATTGAGCTGCAGGCGTTGCGGTTACACAGCAATGTGCCTGTAGCCGGAAATTTCCGTTGTTCCAATAAACTGCTTAACGATATATTCTCCATTTGCAAAAACTCTTACCTGAGTAATTTATTCGGCATTCCTACTGATTGCCCCACGCGTGAAAAAAACGGCTGGATGGCAGACGGGTTTATGGTGCAGGAAGCGGGTATGCTTAGCTATCATTCGGCAAGTGTATATGCCAAATGGGTAAAAGATATGATTGACGCGCAGGATGCTGGTGGTAATGTACCCGGTATTGTACCTACTTCGTGGGAATGGGACTCGGAGTGGGCAGGTCCGGTGTGGGATGCTGCTATTTTTATTGTTCCATCGCTGCTGCATCAATATCAGAACGACCTGGAAAGCATTAAGAATATATATCCCACCTGCCAGCGATATTTAAGGTATGTGGCCTCTATTGAAAATGATAAAGGCTTACTGACCGAAGGACTTGGCGATTGGCTATACTATAAAGCTGTAACGCCTAAAGACTTTATGTCGAGCTGCTATTACTACTGGGATAATGTGCTGATGGCACGCATGGCAAAACTGTTGGGTAAGCAGGCAGATGAACAGCAATACAGCACTAAAGCAGCACAACTGAAATCACTGATCAATCAATATTATTTTGATAAAGAAAATTTAGTTTATGCCAATGGCACCCAACTCTCTTACGCCTTGCCGTTGTATATGAATATTGCTCCGGCTGAGCAGCAGCAGGCATTGGCCCGGAAACTGAACGATGCAGTAGCTGCCCATAATTACAGCCTTGATTTTGGGTTCATAGGCAGCCTCATTGTTCCGGAAGTATTATCCGGCTTTGGATATGCTGCTTCTGTTTATAAAATGGTCACCAAAGAAACCATGCCCTCCTGGGGATATTGGATTAAAAACTATGAAGCCACCAGCCTTTTTGAAACCTGGGATGTAGGCCGTAATATTGGTGATGCCTCCCGCAATCATCCGTCTATGGGAGCTATTGCTGCCTGGATGTATAAAACGCTGGCCGGTATTAATATGGACCCCTCCACTACCGCTTTCAAAAAGATCATTATAAAACCCGCGTTTATAAAGGAGCTGGACTTTGTTGAAGCTTACCACGAATCATTTTATGGCACTATAAAATCAGCATGGAAACGCAAAGGAAATGCGGTAACACTTGATATAGAGATCCCTTCTACCTGTTCGGCTACCGTATTACTCCCCGACGGTGTTGCTAAAGAGGCAAAGGGGGGCATACACCGTTTTACATTTACAGAATAAAAAAGAGGCTGTCTCAAAAGGTGTGTCAGCCTGAGGCCAAATAACAGGGAAATTAAGTTACTTAAAATGACAAGAAGCGTTGTCAGGCAGTCCCGATGGCTATCGGATGACGAAGCCTTGAGCTATAGATTACTAATACCTTTCGTCAGGCTCAGGGTGACATTGATTTTTAAACTTTTAGCCTATTAGTCATTAACAGCTTGTTGAAGGACAACTTCCTGATTGTCAATACTTCTCCTTCCGATAGCCATCGGAACAATATGACAACAAATTGACTTTTGAGACAGCCTCGTATTATTTACTCTCCCCCAACCCCTCCCAAGGAGGGGCTTAGAATCTGTAACCAAAGAGGGATTAAAACAATATTTATTGTATATGCTTAACCAATACACCTGCTACTGTAGTATTTACATTACTATCAGTAAGTGTTTTAGTTTTCCAGTCATCCGCCAGCTTAAAAAGTGTATTCATCAGTTCATTATCGTTCACCAGCTTAATGGTTGATTTGGCGCTTAACACTTTATCCCATTCCTGCTGCACAGCAGTCCAGAAGCCTTTATGCTCTTCCCAGTATTTTGCTGCGGCTTCACAATCAGCCTCATCTGCTTTTTCGTAAAGGTTCAGGCCTTTTTCCTCTGCAATTACCTTATCAGAGCCATTAGCCCGTAGCACTTTTTTATTATCCTGGACATGATCATAGCCATCGTTTTTAACAACTATCCTGTTCGTACGGTTCAGGATATTATAATCCGAGCGATGAGTGTATTCCCTGCGTGGAAGCGGGGCGTCCGCCGTGTTTTCCCATATAGTACGACCATTCACCAACTGCCAGGGGGCAGATCCCTGGTAACGCGGCGCATC
>DAOLFI010000514.1:0-3558 GCA_035326385.1 Niabella sp. | reverse complement strand
GAGATGCGCGCCCAGATATGGGCGGAGCGCAGGATAGAGCTGGCATTTGAAGGGCATCGTTATTTTGATACAAGAAGATGGAAGATCGCTGCAACTACAAACAGCGGTAATTTATACGGGCTGAACATCACCAGCGGCAGCTCGGCAACTGATGCATCGTTCTACAAGAGAACAGTTGTGGAAAAGAGAGTTTTCATCGCGCCCAGGGATTATTTCTGGCCGGTACCTCAGTCTGAGCTAAACAAAGATCCCAATTTACAGCAAGGTATGTACTGGTAATAAAACCAGCTTGTTAATATAGAGATCATTATAAAACTATAAAAATGAAAAATAAAATATTTTTTATCATAGCCTGTATTTCAATGGCCTTTACTTCCTGCGATAAATATGATACCGGTATGGAAGATCCTGCAGGTTATAATAATGTTTATATGCCGAGAGCTGTTGTAAACAACCCTTACATAACAGGGCTGCCGCTTGCAGATACAACCTATACTTTCCCTTATAGTGCCTACCTGGGCGGCCTTCCAACGCTAAGCAGCGGTCTGAATATACGGTTTGAGGTAAAAAAGGCGCTGGTAGATAGCTTTAACCTCATCCATAATACATCGTATGAGCTGCTGCCCGACGGAAGTTACCAGCTGGAACAAAATACAACGATTCCTGCCGGCCAAAGATCTACATCAACACTTACCCTGAGCATAAAAACAAGCGATGTAAATCCTTTCCAGGCATATATATTGCCTTTGAGCATTGCAAGTGCTGACGGGCAGCGGATTAATGGTGCCAACGGAACCACGTATTATATTTTTACCCGTTCCTATATGGCAGACGTGGAAAAGAGACAAAAAGTGCTGTCAACAGAGGCTGCGCTTGACTGGACTAATAAGAGTAGGATCATTATGGCGCGCGGCGCCCAAAATACGCTGGTATTGCGCCATAAAGATAATAAAGCGTTTATCTATTTCCCCCAGGCAGACGGCACTTTCAATCCTACGCCTAAAGCATTTGTAGAAACCTGGCGGGAGATAAGATGGCCTGATGCTGAGAACCTGTATTATATTAATGAAGTAGATGCCGTGATCAGGAATTACCCGTTTTGGGCAGGCCTGTTTTATATGAAATGGACCCCCGATATGACCCTTCGGGTAGGAAGTGATGCTGTTCCCGATATATGGACGGAATGGTGGTTAGGTGACTTCTGGAACCCATATTCTACTATCATCCCGTTCAAAAATTACTTCTTACTGATAAATGGTAGCGGTGATTTACTGCGCCAGCCACTGCTTTCCAGGGTGGAAGCACCTAAGACCAATGTGGGCTCCGGCTTTTCGGCTTATAGGCAGGTGGTTGCCTGGGATAATTATTTACTGGCATTAAGCGCTGATGGCAATTTGTGGCTGTATAAAATGTCTGCCGATGCAGTTCCTGGTGAAAGAATACTGGTAGGAACCGGCTGGAACCGGTACGAAAAACTTTTAGTGATCGGTAAAGACATACTGGCGCTGGAGCCGAATGGGGATGTGTACCGTTATAAATTTGACCCCACTCCATATCTTAATTAGAAGCATCGTTTTTATAAATAAATGTTGAATTAATGAAGGGAAGACTGAATCATTTAATACCTGTGGCTTTAGGCCTGCTGTTTTTTTCCTGCGGAAAGGGATCGGCTACCGATGATCCTCAACCTGATCCCCCGGCAGCAACAGGCCAGCCTGTTTACCAGGCCGATCCGACTATTTTTTTCAACGATAATAAATATTACCTGTATGGTACAGATGGCTATACGCCTAACCAGGGAATTAAAGTATTTGTTTCATCTGATCTGAAAGACTGGAAAGTCCCGGAAGGAGTAGTTGGTGGCTTTGCTGTAAGAACCATGGAGTCGTTTGGCACACAGGGCTTCTGGGCGCCCCAGGTATGGAAATACAATAATAAATTCTATATGGCTTATGTAGCCAATGAGCAAATAGCCATTGGCGTTGCTTCCAGAGCCGAAGGCCCGTTTTATGCAAAAGATCCCATAGCTTTTGATCAGAAAAATATTGATCCCTTCGTTTTTTTCGACAGCGATGGGAAAAAATATCTTTATCATGTAGATATTACAAATGGTAATAAAATTTATGTGGCAACCATCAATGACGATTTTACGGCCATTGATAAATCTACCCGTACGCTCTGTTTCACAGCCACCGAACCCTGGGAAATAATACAGGCGAGGGTTGTAGAAGGACCTACCGTGCTAAAGCATAACAACCTGTATTATTTAATTTATACAGCCAACCATTTTGAAAACCAGAAATATGCGGTGGGTTACGCCACATCAGCCAGCCCTATGGGTCCCTGGACCAAAGCGGCAGAAAACCCTATACTAAGCATGGCAAACAGTGGAAAGCCCGGCGTAGGACATGGCGATATGTTTACTGATGGCAGCGGCGGCCTGAACTATGTATTTCACTCGCATAATGCAATCGATAAAGTATCGCCTCGCCGGACCGCTTTGATAAAAGCTAAATTTGTTCCTGTGCCGGGAAGCGCCGATAAGCTGGTAATGGATATTCCTTCACTGTATTATTTAAAAACGAAGTAAGGTGTTGACAGAATAAAAAAATAGCCGGAAGCATATCCTTTGCTCAACGGTATAATTTAACTAACATAATATTATCAGTTTTGAAAATGATGAGATCAGCAGCTATCTTTTTTTTCTTATTGGGATCACTATTTGCCAGCAGCGCAACAGTTACGCCAAAGGCGCTGGGCGCTTATGTAAAGCAGATAGCAGCAGCCAGGGCAGGTGATGCGGAGGCTGCGGTAAGCTACAGGAAAGTATCAGCAAATATGTTTTATGTGTCGGTAACCTGGGAGCTAAAGACCCCTGTTCCGCAGGATGAACTGCTGGTAAAGATCATACCTGCCTTTTCACCTTCCTTTAACTGGGCGCCTCATTTAACGCCCGGCAATAATCATATCATCCCACAGCATGTATTTCGTGCACCAGCACTTATTGCTGCCGGTAAGAAAAAAATGATATCGGTGATCCCGGACCTGGATCTGATCAGAAAAAACGGACTTCCCTGGTTAATGGATATGAATGTACCGGCTAATGAGCTGGTACTGGGTTTGGGAAAGTCCAAAGTTACCGATCATATTTTATATGAAAGACAAGGAGGCATGATTATCCCGGAAGGGAAAAATGAAATAGGTTTTTATATTATCGTTTCCGCTAAGTCCGAAGATATTCAGAATCCTTTTCAGCGCACCACCGCTTTTATGTGGAATAAATGGGCTACCCCGCTTTACCAGTCAGGCGAGCCGCTGCATCAAACGGATATGGAGCCTTATGTAAAGCAGACTTATGACTGGGCGTTCAATAACTGGAAAAATGCAGTATGGCAGGAGTTTGAGTTGAATGGCAAAACTGTAGGAGCTCCTGTTTTTATTGTCAATACCACTCAAAGTCCTAACTATAAAGGGCAGGTAAACGAAAGAGAGTTTCGCTCAATATGGAACCAGGCATGGTTCAATTCACTGCGTTCTGCACAGGGATTATACAGGTAT
>DAOLFI010000513.1:0-3563 GCA_035326385.1 Niabella sp. | reverse complement strand
CATCATTATCTGCATTAAAATACTGCCTTGCACAAAGCAAGCCCTGGAACAGGAAGGCGTTCTCTACCAAATCCGCCCCGTCATCCTTTCTGCTAAAGGGAATGGTTTTGCCTGTTTCACCATTCAGCCAGTGAGGGAATACCCCATGATAAGCCTCTGCTTTATATAGAAATCTCACCATTTTTAATAAAAAACGCGCTGCCGTATCTCTTTCTATCCACCCCCTGTTTATCCCAGTAATGATAGCCATGATACCAAAGCCGGTACCACCGGTGGTTACCACTTCGTTCCCGTAATTAAATGTTTCATTGCTACGCTCCCGTGCCAGCCCGCTTACCGGATGGGCAAAGTCCCAGAAATAGCGGAGCGTTTGTTTTTGCACCAGGTCAACCAGGGCAGAATCAGAGATATCTTTATCAATCTTTAAGGTATAAGGTATAGATGCCGTTTTTTTGACAGCGGCTTTCTGGGCATTTGTATAAAATGGTGTCAGTAACCACAGGAAGACAAATGCAAACAAACAATTTTTCATGTGTATATAATTTATTTTTTAATGGCCGCATGGAATGCCCTATATTCTTTCTTGTCAGGATCAACAACGCATTCATGGGTATTTCATCAGTTTATTTTTTATATCCGCCCGGATGAACTCTGTTCAGACAGGCTTTTAATGGTCTGATGGAACTTTGCATATAATCATTCTCCGATCCGAAGGACTCCTTTCGGAGTATGAGAAGAAATTATTATGCTACATTTCATGGCGGACTTTTTATTATTGGATATAATGCAAACCGGAGCTGCTGTAAAATTAGCGCAAACGCTCCTTCTATCATTACAGCAAATATGGCAAAAAACGATGGGCTATCCAACAAAGCCGATAAGTTTTGAAACAGTAGGATTAAAGCTGGCTGATCTTATACCGCAGTACTTCTCCCAGATCAGATAACTGTCCTTTACTATTGATGTCCATTGTCAAAGGCAGCAGCTTACCTATCGGCGCAGCTTTCTCAAAACCGGTCTTAATTTCATTGTTAACAGACAGGTCCTTAATGCCGGCACCGGTTTTTGAGGTAAAATAGCAACCGAGTTTAATGAACTTTTCCCATACAGAAAGCCATACTACGGTTTTCTTTTTATACTGCACCTTGCAAAGCCACGCATTACCATCTTTGTAAAAACGCCACTCTTCTGTAAGCTTTATTTCAGCAAACAACTGTCTTATACCCTCAAAAACAGTAAACAACCTTTTTCCCATAACATTGCTTAAAACGTTATCTGAAGGTGCTATGTCTGCGTTTCTTAATAACTGTAGGGTATTGGACTGATCCATTGTATGGGATACTTTATTTATACTTACATATCAGCATGGCCAATAAATAAGATACTAAGGTAGTTTGTATTTTTTTCCCTTCAAATTAATGTTCTTATTCACCGGCGCTATTTCCTGAGATCAACAAAAACCGGTGAGTTGATATGCGCCAACCCACCGGTTTTTATATTGCAGACCGGGACGTATGCCCAATTATTTTTTCTGAAATACTCTTACATAATCAATTTCATAGGTTGCGGGTAGCACAGATTCATCTACGCCCTGTGCGCCGCCCCAGTTTCCGCCCCAGGCGAGGTTCAGCTTCAGATAAAACGGCGTATTGAAAGGCCAGGTGTCTTTGTTCCCCGCTTTATCGTTCTGAAAAGTGAAGTACACTTCGCCGTCTATGTATCCTTTTATAAAGTCTGTCGTCCACTCCACCGCATATACATGAAATTCATCCTGCGCAGTAGGAACAAGCTTTTTGGCTGTCTTTTGCGTTCCGATAGTATGGTTATACGCTTTGGTATGTACAGACGAATGAACCTGGTTAGGATCGTAGCCCACATGTTCCATAATATCTATTTCACCATCATCGGGCCATGCGTTAAAATTTTTCGGCATCATCCAGAAAGCCGGCCAGGTTCCTTTTCCTTTAGTCAGTTTCAAGCGCGCTTCAAAATAACCATAGGTCCAGCTTTTATTGGTATTCATGCGGATAGAATAAACCGTTCCGTTTATCTTCTTTGCCGTAATGCGCAGAATACCATCCTTTACGGCTGCCAACTGATCGCCATCCTTGTCGCCGCTGACATAAGTTTGCAACTCATTGTTCCCCCAGCCTCCGCCACCGGTTTCGTAGAACCATTCAGCGCTGGGCTTATTGCCATCGTTAAATTCATCGTTCCAGACCAGCTTGTATCCTTCCGGTGTAACCACATTGGCCACGGGTTTGCCTTTCTGCGTTACAGGAATACTCACCCGGGTGCTTCCTGATTTAACGATCACCGAACCTTCACGTGCATCTGTCGTAGTATTGGCAGCAACAGTTACCGTTACCTTTCCGGTTGCATTAACAGAACCTGCAGGGCTGCAGGTGATCCAGCTTTCGTTGCTATATACCGTCCATTCGCGGTCGGCCGTAACATCAACGGTGGAAATGGATTGGCTATAGTCTGCATTGATCTGGGAAACAGAGCTGCTAATATTGCCTCCTTCTGCTTTCACTTTATTATCATCTTTGCTACAGCACAGCGAGCTAAGCGCCATCATGGATAAAATAAACAGGTTCATTGTCCTCATACTTTTATTTTTAAAAACATGTGCGGCATTACTGATTTTGCCGCACATGCATGATCATCATTTTATTCGTTGCAGGTGGCTTCTTTCAGGATAATATTACTGATCGTAACTTCCGTATTCGCCGGGTTTCCGCCAAAATCAAACACCAGGTTAACCTGATCTATATCCAAACCATCCATGCCAGGCACTTTAAGCACAAAATCTTCATAGGCCGTAAGGCTGACGTTCTTGGTAAAAAAGAATGTTTGATCGTCATTCACCTTAGTAAGCTTAACGGTCACGCCGCTAATATTTTTTGATGCATTCAGCACACAATGGAAATCATATTTATTGGCGCTGCTGGTGCTTATATTCGTTGTTTTGAAATGTACCTGAGCCTGCCATTGCAGTGCTGTTGCAGTGGGCAGCGTAATCTTATACGAATTGCCATTGGCTACCAGTGCCGGATCGGCGATCTGTGCCCATTCCGGAGCGTAGTAGAAGAAGTTCGTATAATTTACCGTTTTCCATTTGTTGCAATCTGAGTTCGGAAGCCAGTTTACATTGTCTTCACCGGGATCTTCAATGACCGTACCGTCGTCGCAGCTGTGCTCCTTCAGCACAATCCGGCTCATGGTAACCGCTGTTCCGGCAGTATTGCCACCGAAATCCAGCACCAGGCTTACTTTATCCATATCAATCCCCTGCATATCTGTTTTAATGAATACATAATCTTCATACGCTTTTAACGAAATCTTTTCCTCGAAGAAGAAGGTTCCGTCTTCACCCGTTTTCACCAGCTTCACGGTTACATTATTGTGATCCTTAGAGGAATTGAATATCGCGGAAAAATCGTAATTCTTTGCGGCATTAGTGGTTATGTTTGTCAGGAATTTTACCTGTGCCTGCCAGGTATCTGTTGTCGCAGTAGGCAAGGTAATCTGATAAGCGTTGCCATTAGCGGTGAAGCCGG
>DAOLFI010000512.1:0-3568 GCA_035326385.1 Niabella sp. | reverse complement strand
GTCCTGGTTTTTTAATATGACCACCATTTTAGCAGTTGATTTTATTTCCTGCGTCACAAATCCCAGATAGCTGAATACTAATACGGCATTTTCCGATTTAACGGTTATACTGAAAGTACCATCTGCCCTGGATGACGTACCATTGGTTGTTCCTTTTTCTAATATAGAAACCCCGTGCAGCCGTTTTCCTGATGTGTCTAAAATCATACCCGTTACCTCGAAAGCTATAGCTTTTGATCGGGCTACCGCAGTTGTAGGAGAAGAGACCGGCGCTTGTGCGACCTCTCTTTTACGCAATAAAACAATGTTTTTCTCTTCAATATGATAGCTGAGTGGCTGGTTTTTCAGCAATAAATTTAAAAAAGGAATTAAGCCCATTGATTTCACATCAAAACTTACCCGGTGCGTATCCTGAAACATGTTTTTTTGTCCCAGTACCGTATAACCTGTCTGCTTTTCAAGGTGACTGAATACTTTTTGCAAAGACATATCAACACCCTTAAGCGTGACCGTCTGGGCTTTACTGCTTGCATGAACCTGCGATAAAGCAATAAAAAATAAGACAACATAAAGCTTCATTGCCTGAAAAAAGATTTTAAGGTTACCGTTTTTGAGGAAATTGATTTTAGTTAGGTATATGTTCTTTTTAAAAAAAACAAAAAAAGATGAGCAGCAAAACTTCTTTTGAGCTTTTTGCATAATTTAGTGTGGATTTAGTTACAAAATTGGTTTCGGAACCGATTTTTGTCCGATTACCGGTAGGGCTTGGAATACTACCGGTATTTTTTATGGCTTCTTAATTTGCAGTTAACTTTTCATGACAATAGTGGTTTTAAAATTAACAATCGTTATATATAATCAGCGGGCAAACGTCTTTAAAAACTAATGAACGATCAGCTTCTTACCGTTCAGCTCAAATTTAATCCCATATAATTTTAAAACATTTAGTACACCTTTGAGGCTTGTACTTCTGTTCAGGCTTCCTGAAAATGTGATGTCTGGCACCGTGCCTTTATAGATTACCGTAACATCGTACCAGGTTTCCAACTGGCTCATCGCTTCTTTAAAGTCCAGTCCTTCCAAATTAAATTTGCCGTTTCGCCATGCCATCACCTTATTTACATCTGCGTTTAAGTTCTTTTTCAATTGGTGATTCGGAAGTGCCTCGACCTGCTGGCCTGGCTTGATTAAAAGCTTATCGCCATTCGAGGAAGCAACCTGTACGCTTCCTTCTAACAAGGTAACTTTTACAGCAGCGCTGGAATATTTGTAGGCGCTGATGTTAAAATGGGTGCCGAGAACTTCTGTAAGGGTGGCTCCCGACTGTACCAGAAACCGCTTGCCAGGCACTTTAGCTATTTCAAAATAGCCTTCTCCGTCTAATTCAACTCTTCTTTCATCTTTTTGGAACACAACAGGATAGGTTAGTGTACTGCCAGCATTTAGCCAGACTCTTGAGCCGTCGGTAAGAACTACATCAATAACCTGGCTACCCCTTGGGTTAACCAAAGTGTTATACTGCGTAACACCGGAACCGGCATCCATACCGGTATATGTGATCTGGCCATTTGCCAGTTTAGTAATTTTTGCACCATCCTGCAAAATCAATTCACGGCCGTTTTTCACGCTGTCCAGATATATTACACGCCCATCTGCCATCCTGATCTGGGCTCTGTTTTTTGAAGGAGCGCTAATATCTGCGCTGCTTTTTGATAAACCCATATTTTGATCAGAATCTCCGGATAAGTACAGATAAAAAAATGATAAAGCCACCAGCAATATCAAGCCAGCCGCAACCATCCAGTTCTGATAACGATTTCTGTGCCTTCGGTAATTATTGCCAATACCGGGTACTGGGTTTATTTTCAACCGCTTTACAATCTCGTTATAAATGATTGCCTGGT
Organism: Niabella sp.; assembly: GCA_035326385.1. GTDB lineage: Bacteria > Bacteroidota > Bacteroidia > Chitinophagales > Chitinophagaceae > Niabella. The sequence continues at coordinate 1,664 of DAOLFI010000512.1, read as the reverse complement.
CGTAATCTTCATTCTGTGCATATTGTCCGGCTGCAAAAATTTTCTTTAAAGAAAAATCAATAAATTCATTGTTTGTTTGGTCAACGATCATTTCCCGCAGCTTATGCAGCTCTTCCAGGCCGATGGACTCATCTAAATACTTTTGTAACAATATTTCCAGCCGCAAATTGATCATGTATCTAATATAAGACACAATTTTGGCGCACGGTAAGACAAAGAAATCGAATTATTTTCAACTATTTTTCAGGATTGAAAAAGCAACGATGATTAAAGCTTCATTCGAATGCGATTTTATAAATTCACGTATCTGCATCAGGGCCCTCACTACATACGTTTTAGACGATACCACCGAAATACCCAGGCGTTCTGCTATTTGAGCATGGGTCAGGTTTTCCTGACGACTCAAAATAAAAACATCCTTAACCTTTCCAGGTAAGCTGTCAATTGCACGATGAAACAAAACTTCCAACTCCTTTAATTCTGCTTTCTCCTGGGGAGTATTGTCTCTATGCTGAAAATAGCTAATCAGAAAATCGAAATTAACGTCATCGAACACTTTTTGACGCAGGTAATTCAGTATATAATTCTTCGAAAGCATATACAGATAGCCAGCGGGGTTTTTAACCCCCATCAATTTATCCCTGTTTTCCCAAAAGCGGACGAAAATATCCTGCGAAAGATCCTTCGCCTGTTCCGGTTGCTTTGTCAACTTTAAGGCAGTGCCATACACAATATCCCAATGTCGTTCAAAGTAAATTTTAAAAGCCTTTTCATCACTTTTAAAGATACGTTCAAACAATTCTAAATCTGAATAACTCACAACTGTTTCCATTGAAAAATAATAACAATACAACTAAAAGTACATCCAATTTTTCATTTTATCACTAGCCAATTCAAAATCAAAGCTATTTTACAGGGTTAACAACCTGATCTATAAAAACTCAAAATGAATACTCTACATGCATAATTTATGCGTTTTCATAAATCTTCATAAAGGAGATCATGAAGTAAACTCACGCCATTGTTCTACCCCATCGCTCACTCCCATAAAGTCCGGTTATAATATGTGCAATTATTCAACTATCAGAAAAGAGCTTACACTTCATGACAAAAGGCCAACTACTGAAAAATCAGGTCAATCATCTTCGTTTTTAATGCTAAGGCTAAACTTGGGTTCAGTCAATGCAAGAAGCCTAGCTTGTACCATATTAAATAATGGATACCCTGTCTGGAGCTATGGTGTAAAATTGTTCCGCAAGTACCAAGAGGACCGGGTACAGATAAAATTTGAGGAATAGCCTGAACCTGAAATACTATCCCCAACTCCATAACCAAAATTTCATTGGACGTCATCAAAAAATCTGGCAACGAAAACTGACAAATAATGCCATCACAGATGCAAAAAATTTAGCAAAAGGAATTAAACGACAGGAAATTTTACCCGTCTATTGCCAACTTCAAAATTTAAAAACTGTATATTGCTAGTATTGTGATCGTTGATCTCTTAATGAAAGGAATTGCTTGTAAGCAAGTTGCGACCATATCAGGAATTGACATTCATAAAATACAATTTGTTCTATAACGTACAGTGGAACCGTTGAAAGCCTAGTTGGAAAATCCTGTAAATGTGACCCCTTAAAACCGGGGCAAGTTGACCCCTCAAA
>DAOLFI010000511.1:0-3569 GCA_035326385.1 Niabella sp. | reverse complement strand
TTATAATAGTAAGCTAAAGCAAGGTCTTTTTGCAGCTCCATATCATTCTTGTCTGCATCCCTGGCTTTGGTAAGTACCAATACTGCATTATCCAGATCGCCCGATTGCATAAAGTTTCTTGCCTTCTGACGTTCGGGGGAAATAGCACTCTGTCCAAATGAAGCTATGCAAGCACATATAAATAAACCTGTTACAAATATTTTTTTCATTCAATTAATTTTTGACTACCTAAAAACACAAAAAGCAAGCCGAAAAATACCGGCCCTGGTAACTGAGATGCAAAAGTAGGCGAAAGGGTGGCAGCTCAGGAAAATTTTATTTCACATCCTGAATTTTTAAGCATTTGTTAAAATGTTATAAGCATCTGGATGTTAAAACCTTGCAAAGCGCTATATTTTTTATAGGTAGAGGGCTACATTTGTAGGGTATTCAAAAAATATACGAATGAAACGTTCATTATAAAATTTTCATTTTATTACTTAGGTAGTGTCTGCAAGGATTCCTTCAGAGAAATTTTATACATGGTAAGTTCCATTCGGCTCAAATCAATAAGTATTACGAATGAAATTTGCATTAGCCCAACAAAATTATCATATAGGCAACTTTGAAGCGAATGTTCAGAAAATCTTCGCAGGAATTCAACAGGCAAAGGCGCAGGGAGCCGACCTGGTAATCTTTTCTGAATTATGTATTTGCGGATACCCGCCCCGCGACTTCCTGGAATTCGACGATTTTATTAACCAGTGCTATGCGGCTATTGATACCATCCGGGAACATGCAGACACTATAGGTGTACTGGTGGGCGCGCCTGCACGAAATACCCATCCGCTGGGTAAAGATCTTTTTAACGCCGTTTTTTTATTGCATGAGAAAGAAATTAAAGGAGAAGTGCATAAAACCCTTCTGCCTACTTATGATGTGTTTGATGAAGGCCGCTATTTTGAACCGGCTTACAGCTGGAATGTTTTAGAGTTCATGGGTAAAAAACTGGCAGTAACCATTTGCGAAGATATATGGAATATGGGCAGCAACCCCCTGTACCGTATTACACCTATGGAAGAGCTGATCCAATTTGGGCCCGATGTGATCATTAATCTTTCAGCATCTCCTTACAACTATGCGCAGGATGTAGTGCGCAACAGCATTGTAAAAGCACATACGTTAAAGTACAACCTGCCCATGCTGTATTGCAATGCCGTGGGATCGCAAACAGAAATAGTGTTTGATGGAGGCAGCCTTGTTTATGATAATGCAGGTAATAAAGCAGGCGAGCTGAAATATTTTGAAGAAGATTTTAAAGTGTTTGATTTTAATGACCTGGTCAATAAAACACCGGAAAGTACAGCAGAAACGACCGTGTATTTTGCTTCATCAGAAGTGGGATTTGGCAAAGATGTGCTGGAATATCTTACGGATAAAACAAGTATTGCAGAAATACATTCGGCACTATTGCTGGGCATAAAAGATTACTTTGCTAAGATGGGTTTTACAAAAACCATTATCGGCTCCAGCGGGGGTATTGACAGTGCGGTAACCATTGCGCTTGCGGTAGAAGCGTTAGGAAAAGAAAATGTACGGGCTGTGCTGATGCCATCGCAATATTCCACTTCGCATTCTGTAAGCGATGCAGAGCAGCTAAGCAAGAACCTGGGAAATCCATACAACATCATCGCTATCAAAAATATTTATGATGCTTTTCTTACAGAGCTGAGCCCCTTATTTAAAGACCTGCCTTTCAGCGTAGCGGAAGAAAATATACAAAGCCGCTCACGTGGCAATTTATTAATGGCCATAGCTAATAAGTTTGGTTATATACTTTTGAATACGTCCAATAAAAGTGAGCTTGCAACAGGGTATGGTACCTTGTACGGAGATATGGCCGGGGGACTGGGTGTTTTGGGCGATGTGTATAAGACACAGGTATATGCCCTGGCCCGATATATCAATCGGGAAAAGGAAATTATACCGGAGCATATTTTAACAAAAGCGCCATCGGCAGAATTACGTCCCGATCAGAAAGACAGCGACAGTTTGCCCGAATATGATGAGCTGGATACCATTCTTTTTAAGTATATAGAAGGGCGGCAGGGTCCTAAAGAACTGGTGGCACAAGGGTTTGATGAGAGGCTGGTAGCACGTATTTTACGTATGGTAAACCTGAACGAATATAAACGTAACCAGTTTTGCCCTATTATAAGAGTGAGCTATAAGGCATTTGGTGTGGGAAGGAGAATTCCTATTGTGGCAAAATATTTGAGCTGAGTGGATAATTGGTAATTAAAAATTAATAGTTTACAATTAATAATTAATAATGAATAGAACGGCAGCGGATATTAAGGTTTTAAATGAAAAAGTAGCAGCGGCAGGTGCTTTTGTTGATAAACTGAGGGAAGAGGTCAGCCATATTATTATTGGCCAGGCGCACATGCTGGATCGCCTGCTGATAGGCTTATTAAGTAACGGGCATGTACTGTTAGAAGGCGTGCCAGGGCTTGCCAAAACATTAACTATAAAATCGCTGGCAACCGCTATACAGGCTAAATTCAGCCGTATCCAGTTTACACCGGACCTGCTGCCGGCCGATGTGATAGGTACCCTGATGTACAACCAGCAGCTGAACGATTTTGTGGTAAGGAAAGGTCCCATTTTTGCCAATTTTATTTTGGCCGATGAAATTAACCGGGCCCCGGCAAAAGTGCAATCAGCACTGTTAGAGGCAATGCAGGAGCGCCAGGTAACCATTGGTGATACTACTTATAAACTGGAAGAGCCCTTTTTGGTTTTGGCTACGCAAAATCCGCTGGAACAGGAAGGTACTTATCCTTTGCCCGAAGCCCAGGTAGACCGTTTTATAATGAAGGTGGTGGTGCGTTATCCTGAAATGCAGGAAGAACAGCTCATATTAAGGTCCAACGTTCAATCTGTAAAAATGCCTGAGATCAGGCCTGTGGTAAATGTGCAGGATGTGCTGTATGCAAGAGACCTGGTGCGGGATATTTATCTGGATGAGAAAGTAGAGCAGTATATACTGGATATTGTTTTTGCCACACGCTATCCCGGGCGCTATCAATTAGAGAAATTAGAGCCTTTAATTGCCTATGGTGCTTCGCCACGGGGCAGCATTAATCTCGCGCTTGCAGGAAAAGCCAGGGCATTCTTAAATAAAAGAGGTTTCGTTATACCGGAAGATATAAGAAGCATTGCACATGATGTATTGCGGCATCGTATCGGCCTTACTTATGAAGCCGAGGCCGAAAATATTAACGTGGAAAATATTATCAGCGAGATATTGGGTAAGGTGAATGTTCCGTAGTTAAGAGGACAGTTGACAGTTGATGGATGACAGGTATAATTGTTTTTCATGATCTTAAAACACCATAATTATGACAAATTACAAAAAACTTGAAGCCTGGAAAAAGACTATGGAAATGGTAAAAGCAGTTTATATGCTTACAAAGACATTTCCCAAAGAAGAAATATATGCGCTGAGCAGCCAGATCAAACGTGCCGCTATATCCATACCTGCCAACATAGCCGAGGGAAGTGGAAGAAGTTATAAAAAAGATACG
>DAOLFI010000510.1:0-3575 GCA_035326385.1 Niabella sp. | reverse complement strand
CGCCTGGGCGGCAAAGTAGTGGAGATAAAGAAAGTGTATAAATCCTACGGCGACAAAAAAATACTTAACGGTTTTGATTACACTTTTAATAAAGGGGAACGCGTAGGAATAATAGGTAAAAACGGAGCCGGCAAATCTACTTTCATCAATATACTGCAAGGGTTACAGGAAGCGGACAGTGGTAAAATAAATATAGGCGATACCGTAATTTTTGGCAATTATTCACAGCAGGGCCTGGAAATAAAAAGCGATATGCGCGTGATTGAGTTTGTGAAGAATATTGCCGAAAATTTTCCTTTAGCCAAAGGCGGAACCTTAAGCGCGGCACAGTTCCTGGAACTGTTTCTCTTTAATCCTGATAAACAATATACTTATATCAGCAAACTAAGCGGGGGCGAAAAACGCCGTTTACACCTGCTTTCTATTTTATTTCGCAATCCTAATTTCTTAATCCTGGACGAGCCTACCAACGACCTGGACCTGCCAACACTGGGTGTTCTGGAAAATTTTTTGATGGAATATCCCGGCTGCCTGTTGATTGTGAGCCACGACCGGTACTTTATGGACCGCCTGGTAGATCATTTGCTGGTATTTGAGGGAGATGGTGCTATCAGCGATTTTCCGGGTAACTACACGCAGTATCGCCTGCAGGAAGACAGGAAGAAGGTAACTGCTGACAGTTCACAGGTAACAGCCAAACCAATAGCTTCCCAACAACCATCTACCACAGCCGAAAAGAAAAAAGTTTCTTTTAAGGAAAAGCGGGAATTTGAATTGCTTCAAAAAGAAATAGAGGATCTGGGCAAAGAAAAAGAAATCATCACTGCTCAACTTAACAACGCAGGCATTCCTTATGAAGAGCTTCAGAAATTATCGAATCGTATCGGGGATATATCAGAGCTTTTAGACGAGAAAGAAATGCGCTGGTTAGAGCTGAGCGAATGGATAGAGGGATAAGTATTATCCGGATCGGTAACTGCATAATCAAAACTAATGAATACAAGAAATTACGGGATGGACTTGCTGAGGTGTCTGTCAATTGCCTTTGTAGTATTGGCCCACCTGTACCTCATTTATCCGCCAGGCGGTAAAATGCAGGCACTTTCGATGGTATTTTCACTATTAGATGGTGTGACTATATTTTTTGTATTGAGTGGATTTCTTGTCGGTTACCAGTTATTCTCCTGCTTCGAATCTGCCAATAATGCCAACAACGCCAAGCTGCGCCGGTTTTTTATCAGCAGGTGGTTTAAAACCTTACCCAGTTACTATACGATGCTCGTATTACTGTATTTTCTCAACTATGCCTATGTTCAGGAAAGCGGTATACAGGTAAGTGAATACCTGATCTTTATACAGAACTTCAACAAAAGCCATCCAAAATTTTTCCTGGAGGCCTGGAGTTTAAGTGTAGAAGAATGGTTTTATCTGGCTACACCTGCTTTATTATTACTGCTTATCAGGGGATTAAGGATCCGCCCGAAACTTGCGTTTCTATACGTAAGTCTTTTATTCTGGATCGGCGCACACGTCACAAGATCATATTATCTATATAATGCCAGCTTTGCTACTATGGAAGATTTTGGGCTTATTCTCAGAAACCGCGTTCTAAGCAGAATGGACGCGCCTGCGTTCGGCATACTCGCTGCCTGGCTATATATTTATCGGCCATCCTTTTTTCTCAAGCAAAACAGCAAACGCTTCATACTGTTATGGATACTGATCTTGCTGCTGGTAATCTGCAATTACTTCCTTTACCAGATCATTAAAGATGGCTTTACAGTAAATCTGGGCTCCCATCCTCTCCTAAGTTTATCCGGACTTCTATACTTTGATCTTTCCCAGGGCATTATCCTGCTGCTGCTGCCCCATTTCTTTCGCATAAAAGCACCACAGAATGCCTGGCGCAAAGTGATTACCTACATCAGTAAACTGAGTTACAGCATTTATCTAGTGCACAGCAGCCTGGTTATCGGCAGCCTGCTGCCTTTTTTCAATCAATGGGTAGGGCATCAAAAAATGATGGTGCTAATGATTTACCTGGTGCTGGTAGCTATTTGCGCCCTATTACTCTATTACGTTGTAGAGCAACCCTTTTTCCGTTTGAAGAAACGACTTATTAAAGGTACGCAGCCGCCATCCGATAATTTATTGTCAACGCATCAGGCTGCCGCTCCAATGTAACATTATCGAAATATTTATATATCTTATCATTCCGGTTTCATAAAAGAAAATAGGAAAATTCGTATTATTTTTGCGCCTGTTTTTGCAACGGGAAGCGCACCCATTACTTATCTCTTACTACAAGGCGGTGTTCCTTTCTAAAAATACAGCAGCAAAAACCTGAATAAACCATACAGAAATGAAAGAAACGATAGAAACCGATATAGCACTTATTGGAGGTGGGATCATGAGCGCCACCCTGGGAATGCTCATCAACCAGTTAGCCCCGGGCAAAACCATGCATATTTTTGAGAGATTAAATTACGTGGCAGGAGAAAGCTCTGACGCATGGAACAATGCCGGTACAGGGCATGCCGCTTTATGCGAACTGAATTATACGCCCGAAGACGAAAACGGCGTGGTGCATATTGATAAAGCGCGTGCCATTATGGAGCAGTTTGAAGTGTCCAAGCAATTCTGGGCCTATCTTATTGAACAGGAAGAACTCGGTAATCCTGAAGATTTCATCCGCTCCACGCCTCACATGAGCTTTGTACGGGGGGAGAAAGATGTGGAATATCTCAGAAAAAGATACGCAGCATTACAGCAAAATATTCTTTTTCAGAATATGCAGTATTCGGAAGACCCGGAGGTTATTAAACAATGGGCTCCCTTAATTATTAAGGGTCGTGATGCCACTGAAAAAATTGCTGCCACCTATTCCTCTTTGGGTACTGATGTAAATTTTGGTGCTATCACTGGGGCTCTTATCAAAGCGCTTCAAAAGTCGGGACAGGCAACGCTGCACCTGCATCATGAAGTCAGAAAGCTGAACCAGCAACCCGATAAGCGCTGGGAAATAAGAGTGAAAGATCTGAGCTCCGGTAAAAAATATAATGTGCTGGCAAAATTTGTATTCATTGGCGCGGGCGGTGGCTCGCTGGAGCTGCTGCAAAAAGCCGATGTGCCTGAAGGGAAAAAATATGGAGGCTTTCCTGTAGGTGGGCAATGGCTGGTTTGTAAGAATCCCGAGATAAGCAGCAGGCACCAGGCAAAAGTATACGGGCAGGCCGAAGTAGGCGCCCCGCCCATGAGTGTGCCGCACCTGGATGCCCGTATTATTGATGGTGAAAAAGCTATTCTATTTGGGCCTTTTGCCAGCTTTTCTACTAAATTTTTAAAAGAGGGCTCTTACTGGGATCTGTTTGGAACCGTTAAGTACTGGAATATTTTCCCGCTTATAAAAGTGGGCATTAAAAATATAGACCTTGAAAAATACCTGATCCGCCAGCTAAGCCTCTCCTTTGATGACAGGATGAATGTTTTGAAACAGTTTTATCCTGAGGCCAACCCAGCCGACTGGAAACTGCAGGAAGCCGGCCAGCGTGTGCAGGTGATCCATAACGATCCCG
>DAOLFI010000509.1:0-3576 GCA_035326385.1 Niabella sp. | reverse complement strand
TTCCAGAACAAAATGCGTTTTAGAAGCGTCACTCCTGGTGATGGTATATTCGCACAAATAATCCGTCTTTTTCCTGATCTCAATTATCATTTTTTAGCTGCTTAAATTTTGCTTTACATCCCAAACTGTCTTAAATGGTGATCAAAATATTTATAACAAATATGCTGATCCGCGCTTTATACAATTTTGATTTTTCGGATTGCATGCTTAACGATCCATTGAGTGTGCCCGTTATCAGATTGTTGCCATGTTTTAATCAGCTGTACCGTTGGTTCATAATTTACTTTTAACCAATCGGTGAGGTGGTTAGCAACGGATTTTTTCACGAATTTTATTTCATCCTCTTTCAATATTTCCAATATTGTAAATACCGGTTGGGGATCGTCATTAAAAACATCAAGCTTTGGCGCCCAGGGCAGTTTGGGACGCAGTCCTTCGCTGGCTAATCTTCGTAAATGAAAGTCGCTGGAAACAGCCCATTTTCTGATACGCACCAACGATTTTTCAGGATATTTCCTGATATAGGGGCGAACCGCATATTCGCCGGTATTTCTCCTGGTAATTTCCTCAATGGCGTTCATTGAGATTTTGAAATGTTCAAGCCCGTATTTTTCAACAAATTTGCCAATGGGCAGTATCCAGTAATAATGGGTAAACATACCGGTCTCCTCAGGATTGGGAGCACCCAGAATTTGCATCAGCACGGCAACAGCTTCCGGATAATCCCTGGGCAGGTACTGATATAGTTTATCAGCAATTACTTCCACCCGTTGTGTATAGCTTTTGTCCACAACTGACACAGCAACATCCTTAATAAAATCTTTTGCAGGAAATTTTGAAAAAACCGCTTTGATTTTTTCTGCCAGTAATTCTGCCAGTTCTTTACCAAATTTTTCAGTGATGCTGTAAGTAGTACCCATGGGTAATTATAAACTTGATTATAAGATGTTCTTTTTCGCTTTCTTTTACAAATATTAAAAATGAACCTTTTCTGAAATTGTATAAATCAGACATCTTTCAACGTTTATCTCTATTATTCCTTAGTTTAGCAGACTGATCCGGTCTATCCCATGGTAAATGTACGCCTCTATCCACTTCATCCTGCTCTTACGAAATATATAAGGCATATATGGACGCTGGACTTATCTTTTCCCGGGGAGCCTATCGACCTGAATATGACAGGCGATTGTTACCCGCATTTGGTGATACAGTGCAGAGAGGGTCTCAAAGGGCTTTGGTTACCTGCACGGGAACATAACGTTCCTGCAGTGACATTAAAAGGCATTTCCCTGAATAGTAAGGTATATAAAATGTCCGCCAACTATTCTCATATCGCTGTTTCTTTTTACCCGGATGGTATTAAAAATATTTTTGGTATAGATGCTTTTGAAGTAGTTAATCAGGCTGTTGATGCCGGAGAACTTCTTCCTGCTTTTTTTTCTGACAGGATAAATGATTTTGCTACACATGAACAAAGAGCCGGTTATATTAATGAGGTTTTAGTGCAGATGCTCTGGCAACGCAGGAAAGAACAGGATAAAAGAGTCGCTGATTTTTTAAAATCACCGCATGCAAGCTATAGTGAAAAACTTAAGGAATATAATATAAGCGAAAGACACTTCTCCCGTTTGTTTACAGAGTATGTTGGAATAAGACCGAGTTTATATAGAAGGCTTTCCCGGTTTGAGGAAACGCTTGCTGCTATCCGTAATACCGAATTTAGAAGTCTTACTGATCTGGCATACCAATTCGGATATGCTGACCAAGCGCATTTTTGCCGGGAATTTAAGTCCTTTACCGGGGAAACGCCTCACGCATTTTTGAGAAAAGACCGCATTCATGAAGACAAGGGTATAGTGGACAGACCGGACAATGCAGGGCATTTAATGGGTGCATCTATATAATTTTTTATCAGAAGTTTTACCTGATCTATTTCTTTAAACTATCCGCTTGTTAATTTCCGGCATGTTCATCCTGGACCCGTAAAAAAATCTGTTGGCGGTGCCGTTCAATGTGAAATATTGAAAAATTTAACCACTCAAAAAAGCTGAGGCTTCCAAACGGAGGTATATCCAAACTCGTACAGATTTGAGTAAGGTCAAGCTCTGTACAAACCAGTAATTCGTCTTTAATAGTAAGCAGGGCTGATAAGTGTTCCTTTACATCGTATACAATAACAGGCGGAATGAGAAATTCAGGCGCCTCCATACGATGACTTTGATCATTCATCATATTCCGGATTTGAGGTATATGCACATCATATTCACGTGTGATTGGCGCTGCACCCTCAGTAAGAAAACGCTTAAAGTCAGAATTGCCTAATCTGATATGTTCAACAAGCTGTCCTATTGTCCATTTTTTCTCCCTCTCCCGGTTATATTCAAGCGGTGTCAGCTTAGCCATCGTTGCAGTAAGGTTATCTAATGTAAACTTAACCCGGTTCTGAAGGTCCTCTTTTTCAGCGATCTCCTTTATTTTCCGGATGGTATCATTCCAGAGATTTACTGTTTCCTGGTAATGAATATCGTCCCTGAAACCTGTCTGCGTAATAACAAGCTCGCAACTAAAGGTATCAAGCGACTGAAGTTCATACCTTATTAACGCATACTCTTCTTCTATGTCAGGTGCGTTCCAAAAAGAGCTCCAGTACAGGTATTCCAATGATTTTTCATCCTGGATGTCCAACACGGTACCTTTGTCTTTATAAGAAGTTCCTTCCCATGTTCCTGAAAAACTAATTTTATGGTTTTTCTTCCAGTCCCCTGAAAATTTGGCCTGCCATACTTCTTTATACAAAGCGGGTGATAGAATCACTGTCCAGACAATCTGCCGGGGAGCGTTTATAATCCCTGATACGCTGTATTTAATTTTCCTATTCATTTATATGTTCCTTTTGATATTTTAATTATTGATATGGCCATTCGATAGCCAGAAAATTTCTATAAGTGTCTTCCTTCCAAAAAGGCCATAAGAGCTACCCATGCGGCAATGGCAATAATTATGGCTAAACCAGAAGAGGTAATAGTCGCTTGTAAAGAAACAATTAAAGCGATACTGATAATCACCCAAAGCCAATCAACAATAGTAATAAAAACCAGGCTGCTTTTAGAAACATGTTTAGAAATGGCCTGATAAAAAACAAAAACACCAAATAGTGTAAAGAAAATGCCAACAGCTAAAAAATACATAGCAGTGCTAATCCCAAACCAGCCCGACACTTTCTCGGGAATAGCCAGCAATATTAGTCCGGCAAAAGCAGTACTTACGCCGTTTATCAATAAAATCTTTTTTAAATTTTGCATAAAGGGGTTTAAATTATTTCAATTTTCTAAATAGATCTCATATTGCTATCGTGGAGAATACTTAACAATATCAATTCCGATACCATTGGGATCTTCGATAGCAAAATGCCTGTCTCCCCAGGGTTCATCACGGATGTCAATCTTTATAGTAACGCCTTTATCCTTCAATAGGGCGTATAGCTCATCTGCGTCATCTACCTCAATGGTCAGGTAGACTCCCTGTCCCTGGAATGGTTTATGAAAAAAAGGTTGCTGGCTGGGATGGTTGGGCAGT
>DAOLFI010000508.1:0-3579 GCA_035326385.1 Niabella sp. | reverse complement strand
TTACATACACCTCACGTGGATTAGGATGCTTGTCTATCAGTGCGTACATAGCCGGCTGGGTAAATTTAGGATCATCGCCTTCGTTGTGGCCATGCCTCCGGTAGCACACCATATCTATGAATACATCATCATGAAAAATACTCCGGTAACGCGCGGCAATTTCCGCGCATTTTACTACTGCCTCCGGGTCATCACCATTTACGTGAAATACCGGGCTCTGGGTCATTGCCGCAAGAGAAGTACAATAGTTGGCGCTACGTGCATCAGAAAAATCGGTAGTAAATCCGATCTGGTTGTTGATTATAAAATGAATGGTTCCGCCTACATAATACCCGGGCAGCTTTGACATCTGTAACAGCTCATAAACGATGCCTTGCCCTGCTATAGCCGCATCACCATGTATTAAAACAGGTAATACTTTTTCATACTGCGCATCGTGAATATTATTAGCGCTGCTCCTTGCAAAACCTAACACTACAGGATCTACCGCCTCAAGGTGTGAAGGATTAGGCATTAGCTTCAGATGGACATTATTACCACTGGGAGTTTCCACCTCACTTCCAAAACCCAGGTGATATTTTACATCCCCGCTACCCATTGTCTGGTTAATTTCGCCGGTACCTTCAAACTCGCTAAAGATCTGCTCGTATGTTTTTCCAAGAATATTGGCCAGTATATTCAGCCGGCCACGGTGTGCCATCCCAATTACTACTTCTTTTACATCTAGTTCAGCAGACTTATTGATAATAGCATCCAGCGCAGCAATAGTGGTTTCTCCGCCTTCCAGCGAAAACCTTTTCTGGCCCACATATTTTGTATGCAGGAATTTTTCAAACATTACACCCTGGTTCAGCTTTTCAAGAATTCTTTTTTTCTGCTCAAGAGGTAATGAAGAGGAGAAGTTTTTCTCAATCTCATTGGTAATCCAGTCTATCCTTTTCTGATCACTGATATACTTAAACTCTACGCCTATATGGCCGGCATACCAGCTTTGCAGATGAGTGAAAATATTTCTAAGCGTTGTTGTGCCCAGCCCTACAAGGCTGCCGGCTTCAAATTCAGTATCCAGATCCGCTTCTGAAAGACCATAAAAAGAAAGCTCTACATTCGCTCCGCGGTCTTTACGTTTTTTAATAGGATTGGTATTAGCCAGCAAATGACCCTTATTTCTATATCCTAAAATGAGCCTGTATACTGCAAGCTCCTTTTTCCAGTTAGTACCTCCGGCTGATACGCCATTTGTAGTTCCGTTTTTCTGGGCAAGCCCGCTTCCAACTGCAAAATCAAAACCCTCAAAAAATTTTCGGAATTCCTGGTCTACGTTTTCCGGGTCGGCTACAAACTCGTGATACATATTTTCGATAAATGCCGGAGACGAGTTTGTGATATAAGAAAAGTCTTTCATTATAAATGAATCGTTAATATATAAAAAATATCTTTAATTATAAAAGGCAGAGAGTAACAAAGAGATAAGTTTAATTACAATTGGGGCGAAATTAAGACATAATTCTTATCAGGCAGAATAAAGATGCTTAGAAAGCGTTAAAACGGAAATAAATCAGGAGAGGAAACCTATGGTGAATGGTGCTCATTTAGAAAGAATAAAAAAAATCTTCATTATAGAACGAAATTCAGAAAAAACGCTTACTTTTGCCTCCCGATAAAAATCGGGTACTAAAATTCAGAAACAGATGGCAAATCATAAAGCTACAAAAAAAGATGCGCGTCAGGCAGCAAAGCGTCGTGACAGAAACAGGTATTATGGCAAAACTACACGTAATGCTATCAGAGACCTGAAAGCCGCCAATAGTACAGAAGCATCTGAGAAATTATCTTCTGTTGAAAGCATGATTGATAAATTAGCTAAGCGCGGCGTTATTCACCGTAATAAAGCAGCTAACTTAAAAAGTAAGCTGGCTAAAAAGCTGAATGCGGCAACTGCCAAGTAATCAAATTATATATAACAATTTTAAAAAAGGAAGGCTTTCGCCTTCCTTTTTGAGTTATGCGGTATTAGTACTTAATCCGGATGCAGCTTCAATAGCGAGCTTTACACTGCCTTTTTCCAATAACAGCTGCTTAGCTTTATTATAATCAGTAATACCGGTACGGTCCATGATCATCCTGGTGCCACGGTCTATTAATTTATCGTTTGTAAGCTGCATATTCACCATACGATTGCCTTCTACTCTTCCCAGCTGTATCATTACCGTAGTTGATATCATGTTCAGCACTAATTTCTGAGCGGTTCCGCTTTTCATTCTTGTACTGCCCGTAACAAATTCGGGACCCACAATTACTTCCACCGGGTGTTCAGAGGCTTTGCTGATATCGGCATCGGGATTACAGGAAATACTGCCGGTTGCAATACCGTTTTGGTTGCAACGTTTTAAGGCTCCAATTACATAAGGAGTTGTGCCGCTGGCAGCCACCCCTACTACTACATCTTTTTCATTAATATCGTGCTGCTTTAAATCCAGCCATCCCTGTTCTTCATCATCTTCGGCATTTTCAACAGGCGTTGTTATAGCTTTATTACCACCGGCAATTACCCCAATTACAACTCCAGGCGGCATACCGTATGTTGGCGGGATTTCGCTGGCGTCCAAAATGCCCAAACGTCCGCTGGTGCCTGCACCAATATAAAACAACCGTCCGCCCGAAAGCATCCTTTCCACTATTGTATCTACCAGACCCTCTATCTGGGTCAGGACGGCTTCAACAGCCACAGGTACTGTTTGATCTTCTTTATTTATAGAAACCAAGAGCTCTTTTATGCTCATCTTGTCCAGATCGTTATACCGACTGGGTTGTTCTGTTACTTTTTCACTCATATCTATGAACGGGGTTTAGCTTATAACCAGGAGTATTGTTATCTGCTTTTATTTTTATGAAATTCTATCAGGCCTTTCATAGGTTTCTGTAAAATTCTTCCCAGCTCAAAATTATAGACGGCACAAAGCTCTTTTACCACATCCTTAAAAGCAAAAGCGATACCGCCTACAAAGTTGACAGGATATTTCCATGTTTCATTATATTTTATAAGGTGGGTGAAAAAAAAGTCGTTCAATCCATCCTCAATAATATTTTCGATCATATAATGGCCCCGGTTTTCGGCCAAAAACCTGGCAAAAGAAGCCAGGTACCTGTTAGGCAAAGGCTTTTTATATACATTTTCAAGTATCTCGGCAGCATTAGTGGTATAGGCCGCATCAAAACGTGCCCGCAGGTCTTCATCAAATGTATTGTATAAATAATACTGAAGTACTTTTTTACCGAGGTAAGCGCCGCTGCCTTCATCGCCCAGGGCATATCCCAGTCCCGGGCTGCTTTTTTTCCTTTTTCTCCCGTCAAAGAAACAGCTGCTTGATCCCGTACCCAAAATACAGGCAATTCCCTTACTGCTGCCGCACAGTCCTATGGCCGCACCTTCCACATCATCTGTAACCGCAACCCTGGCCGTCGGAAAGGCCCTCTTTAAAGCATTTTTCACCAGGGTTTTATTAGCCGGGGTTAAACAGCCTGTTCCATAAAAATACACTTCTTCTACCTCCGCCTTTTTTAAAGCCGGTAATAAAT
>DAOLFI010000507.1:0-3585 GCA_035326385.1 Niabella sp. | reverse complement strand
GTTTGGCAGGAGTAATAGGCGGCATGGATGGAAACGGATCGCAGGCCCGGTTCAATTATCCAACAGGCCTGGCCTTATGGGGTAATAGTATTTTATTTGTAGCAGATTCATGGAATGGAACTATTAGAAGAATAGATTTGAATAACAATTATGCTGTAACCACGGTAGAGGGAGATAACGGGAGTTTGGATAATTGGGCAGAATCAATAACCATAGACGGTGCCGGCAATTTATATCTTTCAGATGTATTTACTTCAGAGATCAGGAAAATGGCGTTAGGCAGCACACTGCCGGTTACTTTTGGCAGCATTACTGCCAGCCTTAGCGGTGATAAGCTTAACATCAGCTGGCAAACCCTTTCCGAAACCAATAATAATCATTTTGAAGTGCAGGTATCTGAAGATGGCAAAATATTTACTACTGTTTATACACTTGCATCAAAGGCGCGCAATGGCAATTCCGATAGTTTGCTCAACTACAGTGTGTCATTTGAGTTAGGAGCGTCTGTTGCTTTATCAGGTCTGGGTTTATTGTCATTGCTGGCACTGGCTGTACCCGGCAAAAGGAGAAAATGGATAAGTCTTGCTGTCTCGCTTGCAATAGGCATTGCCGTGTGGAGCAGTTGTACAAAAGCTGACATAGCTATAGGCGAGGGAGTAGAAAGAATTTACGTACGCATTGCACAGGTAGATAAGGATGGTACCAAAAGCTACAGCAAAGCAGTGGTGGTAAACAACAGGTGATAGCAGCAGGTGTATTCTCTTATGGAACATAGGTATATGGATCATTAAAAAATCAGGAGCAAACCGGTAGCCGGTTTGTCTCAACACCAGGGCGGGCGCATTTGATTTTGAAGGCTGCTGTGCTTTATGTCACTCCTTGCGGCGTTTTTTAGCGGGCCGGCTCTTATTTTATAATCCTGTCAGCCCTTTGGGCTTATTTGCCGGTCATTTTCCAAATCCCAAGGGTTGAAATGATTGAAAAGAATGTACAGATACTCCGGTTAAAATCCGCTGCTGCGGATGGTATTATTTGCCAGAATGAGAGGCTCTAATCTTGAATTTTAGATGCGTTTGCCTTTCCACAACACAAATATAATTACCCATACCGGCAAATTTGTTTATCTTTGCCGCCTTGTATGTTATCCTAACACTGGATTTGTTTTTTCTTCCAATCAAATATAGTGATCGCTTAACGTAAGGCTGGTATTGTATCCGCACTTATTTTGCTGATAGCCTTACCCTATTTATCATTTTTTAATTTTATTCAATTTGACCTTTAATAATTTACAGCTTATTGCGCCTTTACAAAAAGCGCTGAGCGAAGCATGCTATACAACACCCACTCCTGTACAGGAAAAGTCCATCCCGGTAATTTTACAAAAAAGAGATGTTTTGGCCTGCGCACAAACAGGTACAGGCAAAACGGCCTCCTTTGCCCTGCCATTGCTGCAACTGCTGCACTTAGAGCCGGAAAGATTTAATACCGGCTGCCGGGCTTTAATATTAGTGCCAACAAGGGAGCTGGCGCTCCAGGTGGAAGAAAGTTTTACCACTTACGGCAAGCACCTGGCGTTAAAGCACCTCGCTATTTTTGGAGGCGTGTCTCAACACAGCCAGGTAAAAGCATTACAGCAGCAGGTAGATGTGCTTATTGCCACTCCCGGCCGCCTGCTGGATCTGCTTAACCAGCGCTGTCTTTCCTTAAACAATATTAAATACCTGGTATTGGATGAAGCCGATCGTATGCTGGACATGGGATTTATATATGATGTACGAAAGATCTTTTCCAGGCTGCCTTTACAACGGCAAACTATCCTGTTTTCTGCAACTATGCCTGCCGAAATTCAGCAATTGTCGGATACACTGCTAAACCAGCCCGTAAAAATAGCGGTAACACCGCCGGCAACAACTGTTGACCGCATACAACAATTGCTATACTATACAGAAAAGCAACATAAGCCCTCTTTATTACTGCATTTATTAAAAAATGAAGAAATGCAAACGGTACTGGTGTTTGCAAGAACCAAATATGGTGCAGACAGGATTGCAAAGAACCTAAGCCGGGCAGGTATAAAGGCTGCCGCTATACATGGCAACAAATCACAGTCCGCAAGACAAACAGCTCTTCTGAATTTTAAAACGGGAACCATAAGAGTGCTGGTAGCTACAGATATTGCTGCCAGGGGTATTGACATTGACGACATGGGCTATGTGATCAATTATGAGTTGCCCAACATACCTGAAACCTATGTGCATCGCATTGGACGTACGGGCAGGGCCGGGGCAGATGGCATTGCTATTTCTTTTTGTGACGATGAAGAAAAAGAGTACCTGCGCGATATTCAAAAGCTGGTAAATAAAAAAATACCAGCGGTAAGAGGCCATGTATTTGATGTGCCCCTGATGCATGAAACTGACCTTAAAGCAAAGCACCCGCTTTATACAGTGCCCGGAAAGAATAACAGGAATAAAAGACAAAAGCGGTTCTTCGCGCGTAAAGATTAAACGTATGTTATGGTTTATATAAAAATCGGCGACATAGTGACACTGCTGCCACCATTCAACCCCGAAAAACAATATACTGTAGTAAGAAATAAACGGCAATTATGCAACCCTGTATATTCCGGGGCAGCATAAAGACCTGGTTATTTATACCGGATGCATCAGGTATAACCCATAAAATCTAAGAAAGAGGGTTGCATCTTTTGGTGCGCTCTTTCATTACCTGTATGGCCTGTTCCCGGCTGTCAAACATCCCGTTTATATTAACCAGGTTATCTGCCAGTTTATGATATTGCCTGGTCATCAGGTAAATAAATATATGCAGGTAATGAATACCGTCAAACACAATTGCTTTTTTTTCGGCAAACTCATCTTTACGCTTCCAGAACTCCCCGGGCATATCCGTATAATGCATTCCCGGCCGTAAATGGTGAATGATATGATACCCGTCGTTCCAGCAAACGTGATTATACTTTGTGTTGATACAATTAATGGAATTGGTAAAAATATCGTCGGGGTTGGAGCGGTCAATAAAGGAATGCTGTGTCCAGTTACCCAGCATCATTACAAAACGGGCGAATATTAAAGGAATTACAAAAACTATGAGCGTGGGTTTCAGGTTTACGAAGCACATGCCGATACAAAAGAAAATATAAACCCATTCTCCAATAGTAAACCGCGTGTATAGTTTCTTCCTTTTTCTTTTATACAGGTATTCAAACGTTTCTTTAAAGCCCAGCAGGATAAAGTTGAAAAAATAGGCCAGGAAGCTTTTAAAGCTGTCGCGCTGATAAAACATAGTGCTGCTGGAATCTTCTTCGGTATTATTTTCTACATGATGCATGCCTAAATGATGGCTGTAATATCCTTCCGGGGCATGGCCAAACAAAGGGCATACGATCCAGGTAATATAAAAATGGAAAGCATTTTGATAAGCCGGCTTAAATATTTTGCGATGGCAAAGGCAATGAAACATTAAGCCAAATCTTCCCTTGAAATAAAATTGTGCTATATAAAAATAGCCCACTGCAACCACCCACCAGGTCCACCCTGTTAAAAGGGGGGTAAACAGTAAAACCGC
>DAOLFI010000506.1:0-3586 GCA_035326385.1 Niabella sp. | reverse complement strand
CTTATATCGGGTATAAAACACAGGAAATTAAGGTGGGACAAAAAACACTGGTGAATGTAGTGATGCAGCCTGCCGACTCCAGCATATCGGAAGAAGTGATTGTTACTGCTGTAGGGGTAAAAAAGAAAATTACATCTACCGGCGCCATTACTACTGTGAATGTAAGTGACTTAAAAGTGCCGGGTGCTAACCTTACCAATGCGCTGGCGGGCAATGTTGCTGGTATTATTGCCATGCAAACTTCCGGCGAACCAGGCTTCAATAATTCCCAGTTCTGGATAAGGGGTATGTCTACATTTGGCGCCAACCAGGGTGCCCTGGTGATGGTGGATGGATTTGAGCGCCCTTTTAACGAGATCAATATAGAAGATATAGAATCCTTCTCGGTACTGAAAGATGCATCTGCTACAGCATTATATGGTTCTAAAGGAGCCAACGGGGTTGTATTAATTACAACTAAAAATGGTAAAGCAGGAAAAATTGCGATAGACGGCAGGGTACAGGCGGGCTATGTAACCCGCACCCGTACACCCGAATATATAGGTGGCTATGAATATGCCCAGCTGGTAAATGAAGCACTTACCACCCGCAACCGGGAACCTTTATACACTGCCAACGAACTGGAAATTATCAAAAACAACCTGGATTCGGATCTGTATCCCAATGTAGACTGGATCAACCTGATGTTGCGCCCTTACACTAATAATGTAAATGCTTCCCTTAATTTTAAAGGTGGAGGTACTACAGCCCGGTATTTTGTATCTACGGCTTATTTCAACGAAGGCGGTATGTACGAAAGCGATGCTTCTTTAAAAGATTATAAAACCAATGCCAACCGTGAAAGGTGGAACTATCGTACTAATTTTGATTTCGATATTACGAAGACCACTTTATTGAGATTAGGTGTGGCCGGTTTCCTGGAAAAGAGAAACTCACCCGGTTTAGGCCATTTTATATGGGAATCGCTGGTGGGCACTAACCCCACGGCTACGCCTGTACTATATTCCAACGGGCTGGTACCTGCTTATGGTGTTGCGGCTCAAACCAATCCCTGGGTGCTCACCACGCAAACCGGGTACAGGGAGTGGTGGCAGAATAATATCAACACCAATGTAAACCTGGAACAGCGGCTTGATTTTATTACCAAGGGGCTGAGAGCAGTGGCACGTGTAGCTTTTGATGCAGACAGCCGGAACGAAATTTTCAGGCAGAAATGGCCGGAACAGTTTAACGTAGAAAAAAGAAGGGACCGGAATGGCAACCTGGTGTTCATTCGCAAGTCAGAAGAATCATTAATGTTTCAAACCAGCGCTGCCAGCGGTACCCGCATTCTGGAGCTGAATGGTGAGCTTGCCTATAGCCGTAATTTCTCCGGACATAGTGTGGATGGCTTGGTAAGGGTGTTTCGCAGGGAATCAAGAAGCTCGGTAAGTGTGGGTACTGATATTGCAAACGGTATTCCCAATCGCAATATTTCTCTTTCCGGGCATGCCGGCTATTCGTTCCGCAATAAATACCTCGCTGCATTTGATTTTGGCTATACCGGCTCAGAGAACTTTAAGGTAGGGCATCAGTTTGGTTTTTTTCCTGCTTTTTCTGCCGGCTGGGTAATATCCGAAGAAAAGCTGCTGAAAGAAGTTGCCTGGTTAGACCTGCTGAAAGTGCGCTATTCACATGGCTGGGTGGGCAATGATAACCTGGGCCGGCGCTTTGCTTATTTAAGCTCCATCGGGGAAAACAGCTCTTTTAATTTTGGTGATTTAATTAACCCGAATAGGTGGTCTGGCTTAGGTTACACGCAAGTAGCTTCTGACCAGCTTACCTGGGAAACCGGTATAAAAAAAGATCTGGGACTTGAAATAAATATATTGAAAAATATGTTCAGCTTCTACATGGATCTTTTTGAGGAAACCCGGGATGATATTTTTATACAGCGAAATTTCCTGCCTGCTATTGTAGGTGTAACCAGCAGTCCCTATGCCAATGTGGGCAAAACCCTTAATCGTGGCTTTGACGGCAATTTTACTTTCCGTAAAAGATTAGGTGCCGTTGATTTTACAGCCCGCGGTAATATGACCTACTATAGAAATGAGGTGGTGGAGCGCGATGAACAATATAACTTTTATCCTTACCGGTCGCAGGAAGGTTTCAGGATAGATCAAACAAGAGGACTGATTGCAGAAGGCCTGTTTAAAGATTATGAAGAAATAAGGAACAGTCCCCGGCAAACATTCGGCACTTATATGCCGGGCGATATTAAATATAAAGACGTAAACGGAGATGGTGTAATTAACGATGATGATATAGTGCCCATTGGTGCCAGCTACAGGCCCGCACTTATATACGGCATGGGTATGTCGGCGCAATGGAACGGTATCGACTTTAACGTGCACCTGCAGGGTGCCGGCCGCTCGTCCTATTTCATTCTTGGGCCCAGTGTTTTCCCATTTACGGCAGGATCGTGGGGTAATATTTTAACAGAAGTAGCAGAACCCGGCAGTCGCTGGATCTCGGCTGATATATCAGGCGACCCGGCCACAGAAAATCCAAACGCTAAATACCCCCGTTTAAGCTATGGAGGCAATCCTAATAATTATCGTGCTTCCACCTATTGGCTGAGAGACGGGCAATACCTGCGTTTAAAGACCCTGGAGCTGGGTTACTCCTTCCCCAAACTATTGTTGCAGAAATGCCGTTTGTCGGTAGCGCGTATTTACGTGGTAGGACAAAACCTGTTTGTGTGGGATAAGCTCAAAATATGGGATCCTGAGCTGGCCAGCTACGATGGAATGAGATACCCACCAGCCAAAACAATAACAGTAGGCCTGAATATTACACTATAAAAATATTACGGATGAAAAAAAACATTTTTGGAATAATCGTTTTGTTACTGGTGCTCCAGTTTGTAAGCTCCTGTAAGAAATACATGGATATGGAGCACTTTTTTAAAGACCGCCAGAATATTGATACGGTTTTTGCCCGCAGGGATTATACCGAGCAATGGCTGGCCGATGTGTACACCCATTTAAGAGGGGCTAACCTGGATGTGGGCAATAAAAATGATGTACTGACTAATTTTCTGTCGGATGATATGTTTTTCGGAGATCAGATAAAAGGTGATGATCGGTATGTGCATGTTGAATACAGGGATTTTAAGAATGGCAACTATAATGAAGCGGACTGGCAAAGTTCCTGGGGCTCCTGCTACCAGGGCATCCGCAAGGCTTCCATCTTTATTGATAATGTAGATCAGAACCGGCAAATGAGCCGGCAGGAGATTGTGGACCGTAAAGCCCAGGCCCGTTTTCTAAGGGCTTATTATTACTGGCTGCTGATCAGGAAATACGGTCCTGTACCCCTGGTGCCGGAGCATGGTATGGATTATACCCAAAGCTACAGCGATCTTTCGCTGCCCCGCAATAGTTATGATGAATGTGTTGATTTTATAACCAGTGAGCTGGCACTGGCTGCAAAAGATTTGCCTGCTTCTTTAAGAGACTCCCGTAACCTGGCCCGGCCCACGAAGGGCGCCGCTTTGGCAGCAAGAGCTAAAGTGCTGGTATATGCCGCCAGCCCTCTGTACAAT
>DAOLFI010000505.1:0-3586 GCA_035326385.1 Niabella sp. | reverse complement strand
TACCGAAAGACCTGTACCGCCAATGGTAGTGCTCAGCTTTTTACCCTTATAGCTAACCACATCTGTATAATGAAGCAAATTCCCGGCATAGCCCAAACGGGAATAATTAGTATAGCAATAAGCAAACGGACAATAAGCATAATTATCCGTTCCAGCCATAGCTTCAGCAACTGCTATCGGGTTTTTCGCAAACATAGATTGATCCACCAACGAATATAGCTCATACATGGCACATAAGGCTAAAATACCCGTATGCTCATCTATTACTTCTTTTGTATCAGCAAATGGCATTTTGCCATGTACTATACAAAAAGTATAAAAGTTCATTAATAAGTCTATAGGTATAGCTGGCACCGCTACCCTGCCTGCCTTGGCCAGGCTCAGCACTTCTTCCCAGTTTTGAGGAACAGCATCCAGCAGATCCTTCCTGTAACTGGCGGCCGGCGCTGCAGCATCAACAGCGAGGGCCCATTGATGCCCTTCGTAATAATAGCTGGAGTGAGAAACACCTACACTATTCACCAACTGATCCTGTAAATACCCGGCAGATAAATACTCATCAAGCGGCAGCACACAACGCGTTGCAGCAGCGGTCCCTACCCAGGGATGATCAATTATTAAGAGATCATATTCCTCTGTCAGCTTTTCTATGGGATAATCAGCAAACTGCTGCAGGCTGCGCTTATGCCATTGTACTTCTACATTGGGGTGCAGTTCTGTAAAACGCTGAGCTGCTGCCTGCAATGGCGTTATACCCCGGCTATGGCCCCAGGTTATTCCTTTTAAAATAATATCAGGCATCCACATTCCTTTTTTCTACCAGCAGTAAATGCTCACACACCATTACCAGTTCTTTATGCTGGTTATGCACTTCCAGCAGTTCCGATACAATGCCATAACCCGGTCTTTTATGATCCTTTTTGTCCTTAATAGTAATAGTAGTGCTGATGGTATCATTAATATATACCGGGCGTATAAAACGCAGCCTTTCATATCCATAGGTCATGGCTACTTCATTAATAACGCCGGCCGTTAAGCCTACGCCCACAGTAAAGATCAGTGTGCCATGCGCTATCCGGTGTTTAAACGGTTGTGTTTTACACCACTCTTCATCCATGTGGTGCGGGTAAAAATCACCCGACTGTCCTGCATGTAATACAATATCTGCGTCTGTAATCGTTCTTCCTGTGGTTTTTCGGGAATCGTTCAGGGCAAAATCCTCATAGTATATTTTAACGCTCATAATAATCAAGCATTTTATCGCCAATCGAAAATATATCAACACAGTACTTTAAAAAATGGGTTGTTTCACTAATGTGATGTAATATCTTCCTAAGCCATTAATGATGCTACCCTGACCTTTTTCCAGAATAAAAAGAGCAGGAAATAATTATTAAAACTACTTTTTCTTAAAGAAATCTATAATTTTACTATACCTGTTTATGGAAACGTATGGTAAAATATTATTGGTTGCAATGCCGGTTTTCCTGCTGCTGGTACTGTTTGAAAAATGGTATGCCTGGCGGAAGGGAGCAGATAATGTAAGAACAACAGATATGGTGAGCAGCTTGCTGAGCGGCGTAACTAACGTAACCAAAGATGTATTAGGGCTAAGCATTGCTATCTACAGCTATAGCTGGCTGGTACAACACCTGGCTATTTATCATATTAAAGCTACCTGGCTCACTTATGTAGTAGCATTCCTGGCCCTGGATTTTTCGGGATATATGGTTCACCGCATCCAGCATACCTACAATTTTTTCTGGAACGGGCACCTGGTACACCACAGCAGTGAGGAGTTTAACCTGGCTTGTGCATTACGGCAGAGCATATCCAGCTTCGTTAATTTATTCGCTGTTTTTTTGCTTCCGGCAGCATTATTGGGAGTGCCTGATAAAGTCATTGCCGTTGTAGCCCCGCTGCACCTCTTTGCCCAGTTCTGGTACCATACCGTTCATATCCGGAGGATGGGCTGGCTGGAAAATGTCATTGTAACACCTTCTCATCACAGGGTACACCATGCCATCAATCCTGAATATATAGATAAGAACTATTCCCAGATATTTATTTTCTGGGATAAGCTACTGGGCACTTTCCAGGAAGAACTGCCAGATAAACCGCCTGTTTACGGTATTACAAGGCCTGTGCAGACATGGAATCCGGTAAAAATAAACTTTCAGCATATATGGCTATTAATCAAAGATGCCTGGCATACTAAAAACAGGAAGGATAAATTCAGGATATGGCTGATGCCTACCGGGTGGCGCCCGGCAGACGGTGCTCAAAAATTCCCTGTATATAAAATAGACGATGTGTATCATTTTGATAAATACGAAACCCGGTTAGTTCCTTTTATGAAAGTGTGGCTATGGGTACAGCTTATGATACTCCTTTTGTTTGTATCTTATTTATTTGGAAATATTGCTGCAATCGGATCGCCCGGAATTTTTATTTACGGATTTTTCATTTTCCTGTTTGTTTACGCTTTTGCAGAGCTGATGGATAATAGTGTAAATGCCTGGATCTGGGAATTTTTCAAGCTCGCTTCAGGCTTCTCTATACTGATATTTACCAAAGACTGGTTTGGAATAAATGATATAGTTCCTTACGCTGGATATATCATTGGGGCTTATTTCCTGCTCTCTTTTTTCATTACTTATAACTTTTGTACCAGCTTCAGGAAAGCGTCAAATCTGAGACAGTTTAATGATGAAATTGACCAGGCATTGGATAATGAAAAAAACAACAGGCTGATTAGCAGTGCTGATCTGAAACAGAAAATCCAAAAATGGAATTAGAAATCTTTTTGTAAATAACCTGAATTAAAAGTAAGTTGCATCAGCAAAGAAATAATTATTGTGCAGCTCATTAAACTTATCCTCTATACATTTTTTTCCTTTTGTTTGATTGTTATAGCAAGTCAGCAGGTAAAAGCGCAGGGGCTTATCAACCCTGTTAAAAACAATTTATCTGTAAAAGCAGGGGCTGAAATCCGGAAAACAGATTTCAGATGGTCCATAGCCGGCAATACAGAAGGAAAAGACCCCAATATTTATTCGGAGCTGATTTATAATCCTGTCCATTCTAGCGGATTCTTTATTGGAACGCATTATAAAATATATAAAAGATTTGCTATAGAAGCTAACTACAACAGGCTGGGCACTTATAAAGGAAGCGCCACTGATATTGACTATGCGGGAGACAACCGAACACAGCCCATTCAACCTTCCTTTGGCGATACCCTTTTCAGAAGCGATAAAGGAAATATGAACAGCTTTAATGTTTCGCTTAGCTATACCTTTATTGATCATTATCCTTTCCAGCTTAGTGCAGGAGCCGGATACACTAACAGCAGGGAATTATTTTACCTGTTAGATGATGACATGCCTGATCTTAATACAACTTACCGGGCAGACTGGATAGGTGCCCTGTTTTTTTTAGAAGGCGGGATCAATATCACCAGGAAGATCTATATACATCCCCGGGTTTCTTACCAGCCCATGCAATATGATGCTACTGCCAACTGGAATATACAGCAAGATTTTCAGCATCCGGTTAGCTTTATACAAACAGCTAATGGCAGCGG
>DAOLFI010000504.1:0-3587 GCA_035326385.1 Niabella sp. | reverse complement strand
TAATAATTAAAAGAGACCTTTTCCCTATCTCCCGATAGCGATCGGGATGGATAAGGACCAGGCGCGAGGTTTTATGAAAAAAGTTTTATTTATAGACAGGGACGGCACATTAATCAGCGAAGCGCCTCCAACTTATCAGTTAGATGCGATCGAAAAGATCACTTTCTATCCTGGCATGTTTACATGGATGGGAAAGATCGCCAAGGAGATGAATTTCGAACTGGTAATGGTTACTAACCAGGATGGCCTCGGTACCGATAGTTTCCCCGAAAGCACTTTCTGGCCTTATCACGAGCTGGTAATGCGCAACCTGGAAAGCGAAGGCATCCATTTCAGTAATGTGCTGATAGATAAAACCTATCCTGAAGAAAATGCCCCTACCCGCAAACCGGCTACAGGACTGTTAGTTGATTATATAAACAATCCTGAATACGATATTGCCGGCTCTTTTGTGATCGGCGACAGGATAACAGATATGCAGCTGGCTAAGAACCTGGGGTGTAAAGGTATCTGGCTTAACCTGGATGAAAGCCTCGGGGCCGATGAAATTTCTGATACATTAAAAGAGCTGGAAAATACGATAGTTGTAAAAACAAAAAACTGGGAAGATATCTATGCTTTTCTTCAGCTTAAGGAAAGAGTAGTACAACATATCCGCAATACCAATGAAACAAAAATTGATATCGAAATCAACCTTGACGGAACCGGCATTTGTGAAATTGAAACAGGCTTGGGCTTCTTCGATCACATGCTGCACCAGTTAGGCAGGCATAGCGGCATCAACTTAAAAATTATTACTAAAGGTGATCTGCATATAGATGAGCATCATACCATAGAAGATACCGCTATCGCCTTAGGAGAAGCTTTTCAACTGGCTTTAGGCAATAAGGCCGGAATAGAAAGATATGGTTTTTTACTTCCGATGGATGATGTGCTGGCACAGGTAGCTATTGATTTTGGAGGCCGGCCCTGGCTGGTGTGGAATGCCACATTCAAAAGAGAAAAGATCGGGGAAATGCCAACAGAAATGTTCTACCATTTCTTCAAATCTTTCAGCGATGCAGCTAAATGCAATTTGAACATTAAGGCCGAAGGCGAAAATGAGCATCACAAAATTGAAGCTATTTTTAAAGGTCTTGCAAAAGCCATTAAAATGGCAGTGAAAAGAACTCCGGGTAATGAACAATTACCAAGTACCAAAGGGCTGCTTTAGTTAAAAATGTTGAAAAGGAATTTATGGATGTCGTAATTGTAAAATATAATGCAGGAAATATTCAATCCGTACTTTTTACATTAGAGCGTATTGGTGTAAATGCCATTGTTACTGATGATAAGGAACAAATACTGTCTGCCGGCAGGATCATCTTCCCCGGAGTAGGAGAAGCCAGCACTGCAATGGAATATTTAAAGCAGAGAAACCTTGACAAAGTAATAAGTGCCGCCAGGCAGCCAGTTTTGGGTATATGTCTCGGCATGCAGCTTTTATGCACACACAGCGAGGAAAATAATACAGATTGTCTGGGTATATTTGATGTAAATGTAAAACGCTTTGTAAGTAGCCATTTAAAAATTCCACAGATTGGCTGGAACAACATTTATACTAAAGACAACCCGCTTTTCAACGGTGTAAAAAGCGGCAGCTACTGTTACTTTGTTCATAGCTATCATGCGGAAATAAACAACAATACCATTGCAACTACTAATTATAGTGTGGAGTTTAGCTGTGCCTTAAACAAAGACAATTTCTACGGGGTACAATTCCACCCTGAGAAAAGTGCTGATGCAGGAGAACAGATCTTGAAGAATTTTTTATCGCTATAAATGAAAAACCATGAAAAAGCCACCTATTAAAGAAAAAATCAAAGCGAAAGGTTTTGAAATCACCATTTACACAGAAGATTTCAAAAACGAGTATATATCGCTCACCGACATCGCGAAATACAAAAGTGATGAGCCTTTCATTGTGATAAATAACTGGATGAGAGGTAAAGATACTATTGCCTTTTTAGGTCTTTGGGAACAGCTACATAATCCTGACTTTAAACCTATCGAATTCGATAGGTTTAAAAAAGAAGCTGGTTATAACGCTTTCACTCTATCTCCACAAAAATGGATTGAAAATACCGGCGCCATTGGTATAGTTTCCAAATCCGGAAGATACGGAGGCACTTTTGCACATAGTGACATAGCATTTGAATTTGCATCATGGGTATCAGCAGAATTCAAGCTCTATATCATAAAAGATTATAAACGTCTTAAAAATGAAGAAAGCAGCCGTCTCTCACTTAACTGGAATTTAAACAGAACGTTATCTAAAATAAATTACCGGATACATACTGATGCGATTAAAGAGAACATTATTCCCCCCAGCCTAAGCAAAGAGCAGGTGGCCGTTATCTATGCAAGCGAAGCAGATGTGCTAAATATGGCATTATTTGGTATGACTGCCAAACAATGGAGAGATAAAAATGCTGGAGCAAATGGGAACATAAGGGATCAGGCTACCATTGAACAATTATTGGTGCTTGCCAACCTGGAAAGCCTGAATGCTGAATTTATTAAAATGGTCTTACCACAAAGAGAACGGCTACAGAAGCTCAACCAAACGGCTATCAGCCAGTTAAGTTCACTGCTTAAAAATAATACAATAAAACTTTTGAAATAAAAAATGCAGATCATTCCCGCAATAGATATCATTGATGGCAAATGTGTACGCCTGAGCAAAGGCGATTACAGCCAAAAAACAATATACAATGAGCATCCGCTTGAAGTGGCTAAACGCTTTGAAGATGCAGGCTTACAACGTCTGCACCTTGTTGACCTGGACGGGGCCAAAGCCGGCGCTGTAAAGAACTGGAAAGTGCTGGAACAGGTAGCCGGCAAAACAGGTCTTAAAATTGACTTCAGCGGGGGCATCAGCTCTGATGAAAGCCTTGCTATTACGTTTAACTCCGGCGCGGCCTATGCCGCTATCGGAAGCGTAGCTGTAAAAAAAGAAGCTATATTGGTTCAATGGTTTATAGCGTATGGCGTAGAAAAATTTATTTTAGGCGCCGATGTGCTGGATGAAAAAATACAGATCAAAGGGTGGACAGAAGCCACAGATATTAACATCATCGACTTTATAAAAAATTATGCCACAAAAGGTGTAAAACAATTCTTCTGCACAGATATCAGTAAGGACGGGCTTTTACAGGGAAGCTCTAATGATCTTTATAAAAAAATATTAAGTGAGGCAGAAGATATTGAACTGATAGCAAGTGGTGGTGTAAGCAAGATGAAAGATCTTGAAGATCTAAAGGCCATCGGATGTAGTGGAGCAATAGTAGGCAAAGCTATTTATGAAGGAAAAATAAATATTTCTGATTTGAAATTTGAAATTTGAAATGTTAGCAAAACGTATAATCCCCTGCCTTGATATTAAAGACGGGCGTACCGTAAAAGGAACCAACTTCGTTGAGCTGCGCGATGCGGGAGATCCTGTAGAACTAGGTATTCGTTACAGTAAAGAAGGCGCTGATGAGCTGGTATTTCTTGATATAACAGCAACAGTTGATAAGCGTAAGACCCTTTCCGAGCTGGTAAGA
>DAOLFI010000503.1:0-3591 GCA_035326385.1 Niabella sp. | reverse complement strand
ACATTAGTATATATATTACCGGCGGTACCGGAAGAGGTTCCGGGTAACCAGTTCTCACCCCCCAATATCTGCCATGTTCTTCCGGCTCCCTGGAAGAAGAACCCAAGGTCAACGATTTTGTATCTTACAGTAGCGCCAAAACCATAAATAACCTCCGGCATCCGGGTTCCTCCAATGGCCGTTCTGTCTGCTGCATTTATAAAACCATCACCGTTCAAATCACTGTAGCGTATATCACCGGGCCTGAGCACTTCGCCGAAAGTGGGAACCGGTATCCCCAGCTTTAGCTTTCCGTCTGTGCCAAAATCATCTTCAGTAAATAACCCCTCTGCTACCAGGCCAAACAGTTGCCCTACGGGTGTGCCTGTCTGGGAACGATAGGTACCTGATAAGGCTATGGGCTCATCTATTTCGGTACGTTTATTACGGGCGTTGGTATAATTGGCCATCATTGAAACGTGCCAGTCTTTGGACAGCTGCTTATCAACTGTTAGCGACATTTCAACGCCCTTGTTTACTACTTTACCAAAATTGGCGTAAATATTCCTGATAAACCCTGCAGACCCTGGCACATTATTGCGCACGATGAAGATATCGCTCCGGTTTTCTTTAAAGAAATCTATATTAAAATTGATAGCACCTTTCAGCAGCCCCAGCTCAAGCCCTATATCCTGTTTTACTGCAGTTTCCCAGGTTAGATCCGGGACACCCACATCGCCCTCTGCCCTTCCTAAACGGTACTCGGTATTGTTCACACCCCAGCGGTAAGAATGAAAATCGGCGATCGTGGAGAGATAAGCAAAACGCCTGTTACCACCAATTTCACTGTTGCCTGCCATACCCCAGGAACCTCGTATTTTAAGATTGGAGATCACATCCCTTACTGGCTCCATAAATGCCTCCTGGGATACGATCCAGCCTGCTGCAAAAGCAGGGAAGAATCCATATCGCTTACCGGGGGCAAAGTTTTCAGAACCATTGTAACCAAAATTAGCTTCTGCTATATACCGCCTGTCATAAGTGTAAGAGAAGCGGCCGGCTATACCCTGGGTTCTGTAAGGTGTTTTTTCTCCCACATCATAGTCGCGCTGGTTATACAACAGCATGGAATTAATATCGTGCTTATTATTAAAGGTGCGGGCATAAGAAACCATTCCTTCAAGATAAACCGCCTGGTTGCCCCATTGAGAGTTTGTACTGTAACCCAAAAATTGATTACCCCGGCTTTGTAGAGTCATTATAAGGTTGCCGTCTGCATCCCTGCCCGTTGCGGGGTTATAATAATCGGGGTTTTTACTTCTTATAACAGAGTTTCCTGAAAATTTATCAAAAGAAAAAGTCAGCTTTGCTTTCAGGCCCTGGGTTATGGCCTTCAGGTCCTGCTCAACCGAGGTGAGCGATTGCAGTGAATAATTGTTCCATTTTTCAAAGCCGCGCTGTGTAGCAAAAGCCCAGGGGTTTTCCCTGAAATTAACCCTGGGGATCTCCCCGTTAGGATACTGTATAGCGTGTGCAAAAGGTGGGTTCCGGGAAGCGTTATAAAACACTCCAAAGTTTGTTTCATCACCCGGAGGACCATTACGGGTTTGTAAAAAGCCTCCCAGGCTTACGCGCACCAATGTGGTACGTGTAACGTTCAAATCAATATTAGAGCGTACATTATAGCGTTTCACCCTAAGCTCGGAGTTCCACTCCTGTTTGGGATCACGCTTAATAAGGCCTTTTTCATCAAAATAGCCTAACTCTAATGCGTAGCGCAGGAAATCATTACCGCCGGCCATGTTCACATTAGTCCGCGTGCTGCTCGCATGGTCCCTTGCTACTGCTTTCCACCAGTTGATATCCGGGTACAGTTCCGGATCCGACTGGTCCCTGAATTTCTGTAAAATTTCTTCGGTAAACAAGGGCGTTTTTCCGGCATCCCGTGCCAGTTCATTCATCAACTCAATATACTTTACCGAACCTATATAGTCAGGCATTTTAACCGGAGAAGTATTGGCTCCTTCAAACCTTACACTAACTACGGGCGGGCCTATTTTACCTCTTTTGGTTGTTATCATAATTACCCCGTTGGCTCCTCGTACACCATATACAGCACTGGCAGCGGCATCCTTTAAAACGGAAAAGGATTCTATTTCTTCCGGGTCAATATCGTTTAAGCTGCGCTCCACCCCATCTACCAAAACAAGAGGTCTGGAATTAGTGAGCGTGCTGACACCCCTTATCCAGAAATCCGAGTTATTATGCCAGGGATCGCCGCTGCGCTGTACCGCGATAACGCCAGGTACCATGCCAGCCAGGTTGTTGCTTAAAGAGCGATTGGGCGTTAATTGCAGCTGTTTTGGCGCTATTGTAGTAATGGCGCCCACAACCGAGGCCTTTTTCTGCGTACCAAAACCTACTACTATCACCTCTTCGCCCGCAGCTACAATTTCATCCAGTGCCACATCCAGCACGCCCCTCTTTGGCACAGCCATTGTTTTGGGCTTATATCCTACATAGGTAAATTCAAGCTGTGCGTTTTCGCCTGATACAGTAATTTCATACGTACCTCTTTCGTCAGTTGCTGTACCATTACTGGTGCCTACCTCCTGTACGGACACTCCCTGCAGCAGCTCTCCTTTTTGATTTGCCACACGCCCTATTACTTTTTGTGTTGCAGCAGATTGGGCGTGCGCCTCAATTGACAAAGGCACTACCCCCATACAAATTAATAAAATAAACAACCCTTTCCTGAAAAATTGCATTGAAAGATTCATCATAATATGGCAGTTTTAAATAAAATTCAAACAATCGAGTAATTAAACGTTTAAGCAAAAAACAGTCAGTAATCCAGGTACATCAAGATAAAATCAAAAAAATTATACGCTAATAAAAATGGCTAGGGGCTTATTCGTTTAAGCAAATATAAATATTACGTAACTGAACTTCCAAATTTTTTATAAAAATTTTTCATCAACCTGGCCGGGTTGCTTATTTATCCGCACATAGCTTTGCCCATTTCAAATTGGGCTTTGGTCCCATTTCATATTCCAGCACACCACCTTTTAAAATATCACTATGCAAAATGGTATTTTTAGCGTGCACTTTATTATTCAGCTTCACAGATTGTATATAAATATTTCCGGGCTTGCTGTTCTTTGGTTTAATGATAAAGGTCTTTCCGTTCTCCAGGTCTATCTCCGCATGCGCTATCCTGGGCGAACCAAAATTGTACACGCCACTTGCAGGGTTAACCGGGTAAAAACCTAAAGCATTAAAGATATACCATGCCGACATCTGCCCGCAATCCTCATTACCTGCATATCCGGCAGCATCAGCAGTGTAAAATTTATTCATGATCTCATCCACACGCTTTTGCGCTTTCCATGGCTCGTTTACATAATTATATAAAAAGGCTACATGATGGCTGGGTTCGTTACCATGCGCATATTGCCCTATAAACCCTGAAGCATTTTCATTCTTTCCATCTTCACCGCCTTCCACTACAAAAAATTCATCCAGCTTTTTAATAAACTTTTCACGTCCGCCCAATAACTGTATCAAACCCGGTACATCCTGGGGTACATACCATACATATTGCCATGCATT
>DAOLFI010000502.1:0-3593 GCA_035326385.1 Niabella sp. | reverse complement strand
CAACGGAGTACGCATTCCGTTGTACAGCGGGCCTTACGTAATAGGAAGAACGGCTCCGGTTAAAGAAGTGATCTGTAAGAAAACACAGGACACTGTGCGTGTGTCTGTGCTATATGAAAACGATAACCGGTTTGAATGGGTGATTACCACAGATGAGTTGCTTCATCTTGATGTGAATTATAAGCCGGAGAATAATAATCTCTATTCGGGTGTTTCATTTGATTTTCCGGAGAGTGAAGTAGCAGGCATGCGATGGCTGGGCAATGGCCCTTACAGGGTATACAAAAACCGTATGAAAGGAACCTCCTTCGGGCTTTGGGAAAAAGATTATAATAATACTGTAACCGGTGAGTCAGGATATATCTACCCTGAATTTAAAGGATATCACGCAGGAACTTATTGGGCTGAAATAAAAGGAAAGCATAACAATGGGTTTACGGTGCGCATATTTTCGGATGATGTATTTCTGAGGATGCTGACGCCGCAGCCGCCGGCGCAGCCTGCTAAAACAGCAATAGCATATCCACCCGGAAATATTTCTTTCTTGCATAGCATTAATGCGATTGGTACTAAGTTCGATGCGCAGCAGGGCCCGCAGGCAGCACTAACACAGTTTTATCCCGTAAAGGTCTACGAGGGAGCGTTGACTGTAAAGCTGGTTTTTGATTTTCGTTCAGGTGCTAAATAAAAAATAAGATGAGAAAATGCCTGGTTATACCACAGTTATTCCTAACGGCGTTGCTGCCTTTTGTTTGCAACGCAAAAGAGACCGATCCTTGGCTAAAGCCAAATATTATATTCATTCTTGCTGATGATCTGGGATGGGCCGATTTACCAGCGTACGGAAACCGGTTCAATGAAGCGCCTAATATTGACAGGCTGGTAAAACAGGGTGCATTGTTTACCAATGCCTATGCAGCAGCTCCTGTTTGTACGCCTACAAGGGTAAGCATCATGTCGGGAGCATACCCTGTAAGGCTTGGGTTTATGGATTTTATACCCGGCCGGCAGTTTCCCTATGAGTCGGTTATTGTGCCGCAGAATCGAACGCAGTACTTGCCCACGGAAGTAATAACGATTGGCGAAGTAATGAAAGAGCTTGGTTATAGAACAGGATATTTTGGAAGGTGGAACCTGGGAGACAGCGCTGCCTATCAACCATCTAACCAGGGGTTTGAGGAAACAAATGCAGGAAGGAGCTCCAACAGCAGAAGTCCGGGTGAAAAAAGATTACGTTCATCTGATATCATCGGCAATTTAAGTGAATCATTTATTGAAAAAAATAAGGATCAGCCTTTTTTCCTGTTTGTAGGCAGCTATGATGTACATACACCCATCAATGCAGATTCTTCGTTGATTGCTAAATACCTGGCAAAGCCTAAAGCTCCGAATTACATAAGCAATGCGGTATATGCTGCCATGATAGAACATATTGACCAGATAGTAGGCAGAATATTGAATAAAGTTTACGAAGAGGGATTGGATAATAACACCCTTATTGTATTCTTTTCTGATAACGGGGGATTAAGAAAAGGTTACCAGATACCTCCCATGCTGATGCCCAAAAACCGGGCTCTTTCCCCGGAAGATACATTACAGCTTATGCAGATAACTGCCAATGATCCTTTAAGAGGAGAAAAAGGGAATTTGTACGAAGGTGGTATCAGGGTTCCTTTGATTGTGAAATATCCGGGGAAATGGAAAGGGGAAACCATAATAGATGATGTGGTAACCAGCGTTGATTTTTTCCCTTCGTTTGTAGGGGTGGCAGGTGAAAAACTACCCGTAGGTCCTGATTTTGACGGAGTGGATATTTTAACTAAACCTATACCGGCGGAACGCCCGATATTCTGGCATTACCCGGTTTTTCATCATGGCGTACCGTGTTCTGCGGTTCGTTCAGGGAAATGGAAATTAATGAAGAACCTGGTTGATGGCAGTTATGAACTTTATAACCTGGAGAAGGATCTCCGCGAAACTTCAAACCTTGTCAGCCGTTATCCTGTCGAACTTGCAAAATTGTCTGCATTATTAGATAACTGGCTGAAAAGTGTAAAGGCGCCTATGCCGGTGCCTAATCCGGATTTTGATAAAAGCAAAAGGCGCAAAATGGAGCCGGTTAAAAAAGGATAATGCCCTTTTTGAGGTTTTCCTGCCTGGGGGAGAGCATTAAAGAAATAAAAAATATACGAATGAAATATAAAAAGATCATTGTAAGTATATTACTGGCCTGGTTAGTTACAGTTTCGGTTCTGGCCCAGCAGGCAGTGCCTAATATACTGTGGATAACATCTGATGATAACAGTCCTTTCTTTTTAGGGTGTTATGGGTCTGACTTTGCTACCACTCCCAACCTGGACGGTCTTGCCAAAGAAGGGTTCCGGTATACACATGCTTATGCCAATGCTCCTGTATGTGCGCCTTCCCGTAATACGATTATTACCGGTGTATATGCCAGCTCCGGCGGCAATCATCATATGCGCAGTAATTATTCTAAATCAGAAACACTCCGTTTACTTCCCGAATACTTACGCAAACTTGGATACTACTGTACTAATAATGTGAAAGAGGATTACAATATTGAAGGAGGTAAAATAGAGGGTAGCGATCCGGGAGTGATCTGGGATGAAAGCAGCTTAAAAGCGCATTATAAGAACAGGAGGCCTGGTCAGCCTTTCTTTGCAGTTTTCAATACAATGATGTCGCATGAAAGCAGTATTCATCCGGCCGATTCAGGGCGTGCGCCACGTCATGATCCGGCTAAAGTAAAGCTGCCTCCTTATCATCCGGATACTAAAGAAATACGACATGACTGGGCCCGCTACTATGATGTAGTGGAGAATATGGATGCATGGGTAGGGGAAAAATTACAAGAACTGGAGGATGCGGGTTTGGCTGACAATACGATTGTTATTTATTATAGCGATCATGGTGGTATATTGGCAAGGAGCAAGCGCTATCTCTATGAAACGGGGTTGCATGTTCCTTTTATCATTCGTATCCCTGAAAAATATAAACACCTGTATCCGGTTTCTGCTCCTGGTGACACGGTGGGTTGTATGATCAGCCTGATCGATCTCTTGCCCACCATGCTTAGTATTGTGGGTGAAAAAAAGTTACCGGAGCATTTACAGGGACATGCGTTCCTGGGGCCGCTGAAAACACCGGATCCTGCATATGTTTACGGTTTTAGAGGCAGGATGGATGAGCGTACAGATATGATGCGCTCGGTAAAAGATAAACGCTTCCGGTATGTGCGGAACTATTATCCTTACAGGAGCAATGGAATATACAACCGGTATATGTGGAGGGCTTTATCTACGCGCTCATGGCATGAGGCTTATTTAGCTGGAAAGTGCAATGCAGCTCAATCGGCCTATTTTGAGGTAAAACTCGTTGAAGAGCTTTATGATACCGAAAATGATTAT
Organism: Niabella sp.; assembly: GCA_035326385.1. Classification (GTDB taxonomy): domain Bacteria; phylum Bacteroidota; class Bacteroidia; order Chitinophagales; family Chitinophagaceae; genus Niabella. The sequence goes on along the minus strand of DAOLFI010000502.1, from coordinate 165 downwards.
TGGGAGGTCAATAATCTTGCGGGCAAATCTGAATACAAAGACATATTGCTGAGAATGAGAGCCGAAAACAACAGGTGGATTGCAGATATACATGATGCAGGTTTTTTCCCCGAAGGCGAGCTGAAAAAGATATCGGAACAGCAGCCCCTATACGACTATATGCGT
>DAOLFI010000501.1:0-3600 GCA_035326385.1 Niabella sp. | reverse complement strand
AATGACCAATACATAAGAAAATTAGGTATCAAAATATTTTAAAGAGATCTGCATCTTTCCAGAAAGGGAACTTTTCACGAACAGTATTCAGATGGTTTTTATCCAAAGTGATGGTGCAAATATCTTCTTCATCTTTTTTATGATATAATACTTCTCCCAGCGGATCTACCACCATGCTATCGCCGCTATGATAAATAGTATTACCATCATTTCCTACCCGGTTAACACCAATTACATAACACTGGTTCTCAATAGCCCGTGCCTGCAATAAGGTTTTCCAGGCATGGCTGCGGCGCTCAGGCCAGTTAGCCACATAAACCAGGACATCATATTCGGCCTCACCTCCCGGCTGCATCTTCTCCACCTTCGGAGGAGGCAGGGAGGGGGCCTGCCTTGCCCACACAGGGAAACGAAGATCGTAACATACCTGCAGGTTGATCTTCCAGTCGTTTACTGAAGCGATCAGTCTTTTTTCACCGGCATCGTAATGCTCATCTTCAGAGGCATAAGCAAATAAATGCCGTTTATTATATATACCATACTTGCCGTTTGGCAACATCCAGATAAGGCGGTTGTAATAGGCCTCATCCCCAGGTGCTCCAGGGAGAGGGGAAATAATATCTTTTATTATTAAGCTTCCTGTTAAAACCACTTTTTTTTGTGCTGCAATTTTTCTCATCCATTCAACGGTAGGCCCCTCCATTGTTTCGGCCATTGCTTTTGCGTTCATTGTGAACCCGGTTGAAAACATTTCAGGCAGCACAATAATTTCTGTTCTTTGAGAAATGCTATTGATCTTCTCTTCGAGCATTTTGAGATTAGCCTGTTTGTCCTCCCAAAAGAGTTGGGTTTGAATGAGCGTTATTGTAAGCTGGTCTTTCATTAAATTACTAAGTTACCCTATTAAACAAAGAGTTTATTAAATGAGCCTCATATCCTTTCTGTAACAGGAAATCAGCTGTTTTTTTCATCCTGGCAAAGCGATTTTGTGTGCCTTTGAGGCTTTGCCATTTATCAAGAAACAGCTTTTCCAGGGTAGCATTATAACCCTCCTCCTCTATTTCCTGCATTCCCTTTTTAATGCAATAGGGGCTGATCTCTTTTTGTTTTAGCGCTGCTATTATTTTATTACGGCCCCAGTGTTTTGTTCTGAAATGTCCGCCGGCAAAAGCTTTGGCAAACCGCTCCTCGTTTAAGTAATTTTCTTCAATTAATGTGGCTATAATTTCATCGTGATCTTTTTTCCAAATACCAAGATCATACAACCTACGGGTTACATCACTATGGCATCGCTCACTGTAAGCGCAATATTGCCGCAGCTTTTGTAAAGCCTGCTCCTTCGTTAATTTCTGATTTGCTCTTTCTGATTTACCATTATCGTTCATCCCATTCCTGCTTTCAGATTAAAATACCTGTGGCTACTCCTCCAGCCTTGCAAGGCATCCGAATTTTTCTTTCAGATAATCATCGTAATGATCAGCTTTTTCAAACAGGTTTTTAAACTCTTCCACACCGCTTTCGCGTGTCATATCCAGGTCATAAATCAGGCGGCTGAGCACAATATTGTTTTTTACACAGCTGAGTACCAGTCCGCTGGGCTTATTGTTTTCCTGCAATAAAAACTCGTACAAAGGTTTTATTTTTTGCGCATCGGCAGGCATCTGGCATAAATACGCATCACCAGCCACAAAATAATTATCTGGATTATAGCTGATCTTCACTTTGGCCGATCCTGCTTTTACGCTCCACATATTGGCCCCATCCCGCGCCAGGCGCACGTCTTTCCCCAGCTCGCGTAAAATATCTTCTATCAGCTTTGCCACTCCCATTAGCTCTACTTCCTTTTCGGGGAGGCGGGGCAGCTTCACTTCGGAGCCGCAGCTGGGGCAATATTTATCATTATCAATGGTTTCTGCTGTTACCAGGTAATCGCAGTTGGAACAACGGGTAGCGGCATGTCCTTTATAAGGAGCATACAGGTCCAGCGCCTCCTGTAAGGTACTCACCGGCAACGCAAAGCCCAGGTTATCGCCGCCTTTTATAATAAAAGAGTTCACCCCTATTACATCGCCGTTATAATCAACCAAAGGGCCTCCGCTGTTTCCCGGGTTGATGGCCGCATCTATCTGGATATATTTTTCTCCCTCGCGTATCCTGTCCACCTTGGAAATAACACCCTGTGTAGCGCTGTAATTAAGACCATAGGGGTGGCCGATAGCAATAACATTATCACCATCTTTCATAGCTTCATAATTGCCAAGCTTCACTTCGGGCAGATCAGCTTCGGCGGGTGGCTCCAGGAACGCAAGGTCGTGCTGCGCATCAGTGTACCACACGCGGGACAGCGTTTTTTCGAAGTTTTTTCCTGCAATAGATACTTCAGGGTTATTGGCTACCACATGATCATCAGTAACTATAAGCCCATAGTTTTTCAGGTAAAAACCGGTACCCGTGCCCGTTTGCGTGGCAATTTGTATGACCGCATTCTGATAAAGATTGATGATATCTTTTGAGTTCATTTCTGCTAATTCCTGGTTTTTGTATTTAATATTTTCATCCGGCATTATTCCATATTCATATTCAGCAGCTCAATTTGGGTGGTAAAGCTATGATTGAATTTTTGCAGACTGGTAAAGGACAATTGAGCCACATTAAAGTTCATTAACGGGTATTTTTGTCTCCACTGGTTCTGGATCTGCCGTATACGCGCTGTAATCAGCTCCTGGTCAAACTTATTGGCCACCGGCATATATAAAGCCTGTGTATAGCCCAGCGTTTTAAAATACTCGGGATAATTTACCTGCATAAATACTTCTATCAGCTGGGTAACCGGCCTGGGTAAGCTATAAGAATACTGGCAGTAGGTAAGTCCGTATTCCATTATTTTATTAGCAAAGTACTCATGGTTATTATCCCTGTACCAAAGCATATTATTGTTTGCCTCGTTTATAGCTTCTGCTATTGTTTTATGTGGCTGAGGCGTTACAATAGAGAACGTATATTTTGAACGAAACAGGTTTTGAAACACGTCCTCTTTTGGTTTATCTCGAAATTTTTTAAACTCTTCTATCATATCGCGGTTCTTTTCTACCATCTGGCGGTCGTCTTTCTTAAAGTAGATACCCGATATTTTTTCAAGCTCGTTCAGCAATTGTCCTTCAGGAGCAATTAAAAAATCGATACGATATACCAGCGCTAATAACAAATAACAGATGCCCCCGGAGAATTTATCGGCATCTACCGAAGCAATTTTATCAAGTGTTTCTGTGATCCAGCTTTGCATGGCTTCATATTTCACCTGTTTTTCTGCTTCCGGGATCTCATCTACATGGTCTTTATCAATGGGTTGCAGGAAAGAAAAGTCCTGTACCAGCAAATCATCCTGCTTATCGCTTTTTATAGCCAGCTCCTTCAATCCGTAATAGAGCTTGCTGGGGTTAGCGGTTTCAATATTGGTATCAAAGCGCATACAAAGCTCATCATTACTCAGCGCATAACGGCTATAAAGCCCGAAATTCATTTCCAGCAGGCGGCGCATGACCGGTACGGAAGGCTGCGGCATTTTAGCCAGCTACACTTCGGCAGTAAGGGTACCGTTAT
>DAOLFI010000500.1:0-3605 GCA_035326385.1 Niabella sp. | reverse complement strand
GGAATCCATAATCAGTGCCCCCGGTAACAGGTGTTGCAATAACAGCTGTTCCCGACCTCTTTACATCAAAGGCATCGTACTTTACTTTGTTGTACTCATATCGAACGCCGGCAAGTATCATTAATTTTTTTATGTATACCCGGTTTAATGCATAAGCAGCATACACATCTTCTGATGCATCGTAAGTGCTGTTTTTAGAAATTCTTTCCGCATCCCATGTGTCATCTCCCTGGATCAGCAATCTCCTGTTCCTGGCAATATAATCCGTAAATCTGCCCTCATTTACTCTTGGGCCATAATCAAACCGCCCGTTTAGAAATTCTACAGGCTCTGTGCTGCCAATCACATTTGCAAATGCTTCCTGCAGGTTGTTCACTTCATTGGGATCGAAAAATGCAAATACCCTGTTATCCCTGAACTTGCTGTTGGTTATCTGCCTGCCCTTACCACCGAACTTGAAAGTGCTTTTATTGCTGCCCAAGAAATAGTCCTTCGAAATATTGAACTTAGCTACTTTGTTGGAGGCGTCTGTGGTTTCCATGTCCTCTTCATATCTTCTGAAATCATTGTACAAAAGAGGATTTTTAATGCCTAAGTAACCGGCGCCGGTTCTGAACCGGGGCACTTCACTCAATGCACCACCTGCATTATCTGCTACAATCGTTATATCATCAAAGGAAAAATCGCCTCTTGTGCTGGTAAAATCCCTTTTTGATGTGGAATAGAATGCTCCCCAATCCGCCATCCAGCTACCAAACGTATGAAACCCTTCTAAATTAAAGTTGTGGTTTGTCTTTAATTCTCTCCACAGGTTTATATCTCTCCTTGTTCTGGCCCTGTTGATACTATCTATAGCAGCCCAGCTAATGTTGGGCCTGTCAAAATCAAATCGCAACCTGTTACGGATGTCATCATCCTCCCTTGAGTTGAACATATAGTTAAACACAATTTCATGGTTCCTGACCTTATAGTCTATGGTTCCGGTTGCGCCTATGCGCGTCCGCTTATTCTCTGTTTTCCTGAACTGAAAATCCTGAGGCACTATCATTCCTTCATTACCCACAGGTACGGCCAAAGTACGCCAGGTGGCATCCATCCTGTCTTCGGAGTTGTTGGTGGCATAATAGCTGCCGCTCAGCATCACACCTAACCGGCCCTGCTTATTATTGTCATTGGCAAAAAATCTTTTTGAAAGGCGTAACCGGCCAATATTGTTCAGCTTACCTGAAATATCATTAAAGCCACCGCCCACATCACCTCTTACCTGCAATTTTAAACTTCTTGCTGTTGGTGTCCGCAAATTGATATTTCCGCCGATAGCGTCACCATCCATTTCCGCGGTCAGCGCTTTGGTAATTTCCATACTGCCCAACTGATCAGCAGGTATTAAATCCAGGGCTTCTGCTCTTCCCCCGCTTTGCTGTACAGAAATTAACTGCTCCCCATTAATACTGATATTGGTAAAATGCGCTGGAGTTCCCCTGATAGTCACTGATGAACCCTCTCCTTTGTCCCGCGAGATATTGATACCCGGAACCCGTTGTAAGGCCTCAGCTACATTTTGATCGGGAAACTTACCAATCAGGTCCGCCGAAATGATATTCCGGATATTATCAGCCGTTCTTTGCTGGTTCAATGCTCTTTGCTGGCCCTCAAAGCTGCTGATAACCGTTACATTTTCCAGGGCCTTACCGGCAGGTTTCAGTTCAATACTGATATCTGTGCGCTGATCTTTGGGGAATTGGAAAGTCTCACTTTTACTTTCATATCCCAGGTAAGTTACCGTTACCCTGAGAGAACCGGTTTTGATATTCGACATTCTGAAATATCCGTCAATATCAGTTGAAACCCCATAATTGCCGAGGCTGTCAAAAACCGATGCACCCGGGAGCGGCTCTTTCGTACTGGCATCAATTATTCTTCCCTGTATAGTAAAAGATTCCTGCGCATGCAGCACACTTGAAAAAGAATAAAATGCTATGATCAGTACAAATAATATTTTTTTATTATAGTTCATATAGCTGTTTAAATACATTACAAACCAGAAGCAATTTTAATGAAGGAGGTGGATCCGCGATCTGTGCGAAGATGAACTTTCTGTTATTTTCTCATAATACAATCGTTAATTTAAAGTGTTACAAAACTTTTGATCTTTTTAGTTTTTGCTTAGCCTGACCAAAGTAAACATTAAACCCCGGCTTCTGCCAAAACTCATGTTACAAAAAGTAGCAATTATGTTACACAAAAACAATCAACTGATAATGAAGTAATTAATAAATAATTTTTTTATCAATAGCCGCTATACCGGACCCTTACAGCGCTTAAAACAGGTTTCCCTTTTACAGGGATAAACCTAAGATCAATTCCCTGACCATTAGTAGCAATACAGCTGAACCTCAGTTTTACCGGAACGTTTTGCCCGTAATCTCCTCCCAGGTCCAGGTTAAAGGCCTCCGGGTTTTTATTAGCTTCAATAGTAAATACACGTTTCCCGGAATTAAAATTCACAGCCTCATCATTTACAAAACGCCGGGATTTGGGAATATAGTCCACCATCATCAGCTCCACTTCATAAACCCCATCCGGCACATCTGCCTTAAATCCCTCTACGTTTACCCGCATGGTCTGGTATAATGCATCTTCATAATTAATATTCAGAATATCTTCCTTAGTACCGATCTTGTCGGCAACATATAAGCGCTCACCTCCTATCACTCCCCAGCTACCCTTCCTGTATTCCTGCTCTTCTATCCACTGCAGCCCGGTTCGCTCATCAATAAAAGTATAATTGGCCCCTATATTCACTGCCAGATCCAGCCCTTTACGGGGTAATTTAAATGGTATAATCTCTACCTCGATGGGCTTATCCGGAGTGTTTAAAGACGGGCCAACGGATAAAGTATGTTTTCCTGCAGGCAAACTAAGGTTCCAGGAGGCCATACCATCTGTTACCTGCTGCTTTCCGGAACCTTTGCCATCCACATAAAGGTCAAGGCTTTTTTCATTGGAAAAGACATTCATTTTTACTGGCGCCAGCGTATCATCAGCACTTTGTGCAGCATATAACCATTTGTTTCTAAAAGGATATCCTATAGTAGTTACCGGCTTTCCTGAAAACAGGGCCTTAGACAGAAAATAAGCATCCTTAGGCTTCCTGTCTGCCGTTGTAAGCCCCTTATTATTAATATGCGGAGTAGCATCTACCCTGCTCTCAGAGCTAAAATCTGCCAGATTCCATATAGAAGCGCCTGCTATGTAAGGACGGGTCATAATTTGTTTGATAAAAGATTGCGTAAACGCTATCTGTCCTTCCATGCTAAAGTCAAACTTTTCAGGCTTATTGGAATAGATGCCTGTATGTGCCCCTGCCCCATACTCACTTATAATATGAATACGCCCGGGATGCTTTTCCTTCTGCTCATCCATAAACTTTCCAAAATCTTCGTACTTATCATAGTACCACCCGTGGTAAAGGTTCCATCCGGCTATCATGGGTATGGAGCCTAATCCTGTTTCTTCATAAGCGGGATAATTATGCATAGCTATTGCGGTGTAGCGATGCGGATCCAGTTCCCGGCATTCTTTATCCAGCGTTTTAGCCAGTG
>DAOLFI010000499.1:0-3607 GCA_035326385.1 Niabella sp. | reverse complement strand
CATCTGATCTTTAGAAAGACCTGCCTGTAACCCAGGCATCCCTGAGCGGGCCCGTATTGTATTGACCCGGCTATATACATTGGCATCGGGGGCAGACAAACTTTCATTCAAAGCCTCTGCATGTATCATATATAATTCAGTAAGCCGCATAATAGGACATATCGGCTGCCAGGTACGGCCCGTAATAGTGCGGTTTTCATAACCATACACATGTTTTCTCACCTGGTGTGACCATTGCGCACTGGCTTTACCCGGTCCATTATTGCCGTTTAGCGAAGGCGTTTCATGGTCATAATATTCTATAGTAGCACTTGGGTAAAGGGTAAGCCCGTTGTACATAATGGATTGGTTAAACCTCGGGTCAAGATTTTTATACGGAGATGTAGGATCATTGGGTGGCGTGGTGATCACGTTATCCCAGTTTACATAAGAGCCGTCTTTGTTCTGGTATTTTTCCACAAGATTGAGGCTGGCGAGGTTGGATGAGAACCCTCCTGAAAATGGCGTTCCCCTGGGGATCCAGTAAGCCATGCTGGGATTGGTAACCTTCAGCGTTGCCCACATCAATTCTGTATTGCCCTCGCGCGGGCGGTATTGATATGAAATGGTATAGTTGATATTTTTATCAGCAGTATTGACAATAGCGTATCCATTGCCTTCACAAAAATCAATGGCTTCTTTCGCATAGGCAGCTGCGGTAGTCCACCTGCCTGCATCATAATCGCCCAAGCAGATCAGGTCATTGTGTTCGCCAAGGTTCATATAAGGCGTGGCCGTATTAAATAATGGGCTGGCAATATACAAGGCAGCTCTTGCTTTCAGACCGTAGGCAAATGCTTTATTCATACGCCCGAAGTCGTTGCCATCGTATCTGGCAGCAAATTGCGGAACTGCAATGGCCTCATTCAGCAGCTCAATTATATAATTATAAATATCAATAAGCGGAGAACGGGGAATATTTACATCATCAACACTTGGCACAAGCCTCTTTTTTATAAGGGGTACGCCGCCATATCTTTTCATCAGCTCAAAATAATTATAGGCGATCATGGTTTTGGCTTCTGCCTTTATACGCTCCTTCTCTCCCGAAGGTGCATCAGGAACCTCGTCAATCCTGTCTAACAGTACAAAGGCCTTCCGGATGGTTTTATAATGATCGGGGTAAGAATCTTCTCCCTCCACGCGGTTGGTAAGGTTTTCGGCCTGCACTGTACCAAAATTGAAGCGATGGGTAAAATAGTTTGCATTGAGCCGGAAGCTGCATCCCAGGTCTGTAGCGCATTCCAGCAAAGATCCGTTTAACCTTTTTGTAGGAGTAGTACCTACCTGGAGGTCGAGATAATATGGCTTCAACGCATACATATCGAATACCAGCTTTTGGGCATTCTCATATTTAGCGAAAACTGAATCCTCATTAAACGTGAGGGAAAAAGGCTGCTCAAGGAAACTTTTTTTACATGAACCCGCAAATATTAAGATCCCTGCAGACAGTGCAACCATTGCTGTGGCAAAAGAATATTTTTTAGTTTTCATCATAACTTTAAAACTGAATGTTAATACCTACATTAAAAATCTGCAACTGGGGATACGTAAAGCTGTTTGAAGCCTGTTGCTCGGGATCCACAATCCTGAGCTTATCCCATGTAACCAGATTTTGACCACTTACATAAAGCCTTGCACTTTGCGCTCCTGCCTTTTTAAGGAACCTGTTTTCCAGCCTATATCCTAATTCAACATTTTTTAATCGCAGGTAAGAGGCGTCCCTGATCCAGACAGTAGAGTTTACATAGTTATTGGCATTGGCATAAGTGGCTGTTAATTTAGGCCTTGTGGCATTGGCAGTGTTTTCAGGAGTCCATCGCTCATTCTTCACCGCTTCTAATATAGAACCATACTGGTTTCCCGGCCGTTGCATAAAGCCGCTCAATACCCTGCTAACCCTGTCTGCACCCTGAAACAATACACTCATATCAAATCCTTTCCAGGAAAGGCCAAAATCGAACCCATAATTCACTTCAGGAAAAGTGGGGCTTCCGATAGGAACAAAATCGTTCTGATCCACCTTACCATCACCGTTGGTATCCTGATACTTTACATCTCCGGGAGTAGGAACTGAAGCATATTGCAAGGGCCAGGCATCGGCTTCACCCTGTGTATTAAAAAATCCTAAAGCAATTAACCCATATGTCTGGTTGAGAGAATTGTCTAACTGGTTTTGCGGCGATTCGGGCGTACCGTTTTCAATTACCTTGTTGCGGGCAAAAGTATAATTGCCCCCTATGTTCATGTTCACTGAATTAATTTTAAAGCGGTAGCTAAGCTCTGTTTCAAAACCTTTGTTTTTGATCCTGGCAATATTATAAGCATCCTGTATAGCTGCTGCCACATGGGCAATGGTTGCTTTCTGGTAAAGAATATTATTCCTGTCGTCTGTGAAATAATCGAACTTCATATTCAGCTGGTCATTCAGCAATCCAAGTTCCACACCTATATTCTTTTTAACGGCTCTTTCCCAGGTGATGTCCGGGTTTCCTAACCGGCCTTCAATAATTCCCTGGTAGTTCGTAAGATCTTCTCCTAACTGAGCCCGGTTGTTTTCAAAAGTATATTCTGAAGGGAAATACATAAACCGCAAATATTCTCCCTGTTGGGAAATAAGCCGGTCATTACCGGTTTCGCCATAGGATGCTGTAAACTTAAGCAGGGACAGCGTTTTACTATCTCCCATTAACCGCGTGATGAAGGGTTCCCTGGTTACATTCCAGCCGGCAGAAACAGCAGGAAACGTACCGTAACGTTTTCCTTCAGGAAAGTTTTCAGAACCATTGCGCCCTACCGATGCTTCCAAAAGATACCTGTTATCATAGTTATAAGTAAACCGCCCTACTGCACCCAGGTACCCCAGGGGAATGTCGGGATATTGCACCGTGTAGGAAGAGCTGGAAAGCCAGTGCTGCTTGGTGAGATTAAAGAGCAATAAGCCTCCAAAAGAATGCCTGGAAAAGGTTCTGTTGTATTGCAAAGCGCTTTCAAAATAGATTCTCTTGGATCGATTGTCGAAAGTTTGCCTGGTAACGCCTCCTATCACCTGGTCGCGGGCCTGCTGAAACACTACTGTTTCCTCACCATCCACCACCATCTTCAAAGGAAAGTAGGTAGCCCTGGTAACATCTTTGCCAAGCAGCGTACGGTAGTCTGAATCATAGGCCAGCTTTGACCGGAAAAGAAGGCCTTTCACCAATTTGTACAGTTTTTGATTAAAATCTACCGTGATGTTAAACTGGTTTACAAAGCGCTCATCATACCCGTTGGTAAGACCTATCACAGGATTCCGCCCTACAACAAAGCTGTTTAATATCAGCTTATCATCAATAATTCCCGGCGAACCTCCCGGCGGAGAATTTTGGATCTCCCCAAAGGGGTTGCTCCCCGTATGGTATTTATCTGAAAAACCACCTAACGATAAGCCCAGCACGGTTGAATTGGTGAGGTTAAAATCAATATTAGACCTGAAATTATATCGCTGGTAAGTAGTGTTGTTGCTATAATCAAATTGCCTGTTAAATTCCTTCCACAATCCGCCCTGCTTCAGGTATCCAAGGGAAAC
>DAOLFI010000498.1:0-3611 GCA_035326385.1 Niabella sp. | reverse complement strand
CAATCCGTTGCGCTTCTTCAATCCATCCAGGAGCCGAGTTCTTAGCTCCCCATAAATCAATTTTAAACTCTTTTGCTAAAAAAACCGCCTCCTTTGGACTCCCATTTCCAACAGATTGGAACTGTACAGTGTAAATATTTTTCCTCTTAAAATTTTCAATATCCTTTTTCGGTGAAACTGCCTTAAATGGCATATCCAAATATTCCAAGGCATTCAACTCTTTTAAAGCATCCACTGCATAATAAGCTGACATGGGCGTTGACGCAAGACCAGGTTTATTACCAAAACCTCCATCATCATTTTGTAACGACAGGATATAGCTAATGCAGGCTTTTGTATCTGCAGGTTTCGCACCTGCTTCCTTTAGCGCTTTCACCCCTGCCCAGGTATAAATGATATCCGGATGTCTGGCAAGCTCTGGCTGAGGTTGGTGCTTAAACCCTCCATTCACATCCTGGCAGGCCTGCAGCCATTTGACCAACTCATTCTTTAACGGGATATCTTTCTTTAATGCTCTAAGGGCAAGAATGGAATTGACTGTGCAGAGTATATTTCCATCGCCTTCTTTTCCGAAGCTCAACAATGCATTGTTATAACTGCCGTTAGGCCTGCGAACACTATCGAGATAACCGGTGAATCCTGGTTTGATAACATCGACCGGAATATTCAGCAGGGAAAATGTAATAGGCGTAAAGCTCTCCTGCCATAAGTTTCCAAACTTAGTTTCTTCAAAATTTGAATTTGCATGTCGCTGTGATCGCCATGCGGCAACTTCTTTTTTGAATGCCGATAAGTCACCACCCAACCAGGCAACAGTCTGAATCTGCTGAAAAATAATATCCCGCATTTGCGTTCCCGATGGGCCACCTTCCTTATTCACACCGGTTTGAGGATGATGTGTTTCTACCCACTGAATTAGCTTAAGCCTGTTTTGAGGTAATTCCTGAAGAGAATGCAACACTCCTATCGCTGCAAACGTTGGCGTTATATGTCCATCATATTGGTTTGGCCAACCATATTCACAACCGTTTCTTTGAAGGCTTTGAACATATTGAAGCACTGCCTTCTTTTTAGTATTTTGAGAGAAAGAATTCAGGGGCAGCATCAACATTGCTCCTAAAAGGTAAACTAAAAAAAACAGCTCTCCTTTTTTATCAGTATTCATTTGCATGATATTCCCGGCTTAAGGTTAAAATATAATTTTTGCGCCTATACTCCTGCCAAACATACATTTACATTATATGCAACTCTTTTAAATACATTATTTGGTTAAGTTGAAACTCCTGTTTTGAAGCTTAAAAATGATCCATCAATAAAATTTCTCTAACACAACTGAAATAGCATTTTATTAACTTACAGAATTGCACAAATAAAGAATTGCATTTATGTCTTTACTTCTTACGCGTATGAGAGTGCAGGCGTGTGGTTCTAACATTTTTGAAAACCTTTTTTTAACAACGCCCAAATCTTTATTCATTATTACATCCCTCACTTTAAGCTTTGCGGGTAATTTTAATTCCTTAAAATTTGCTGTAACATTCAAAGGGGCATCCGGCTGCAGGTTTAATAATAATAAGGAAATGCTTCCGTCCGTCATCACCTTTTTCCATATTTGATAGTTCTTATTTTTTACTACCAAAGTGCCTTGTGGTGAATTGTCCTGATCTATTGCTATTATTTCTTTATTCAATAACAAGCTCTTCTCTATTGCGCTCATATTGCGTGGATCATTCCCCAGAATCAAGGGAGCATTCATAATTGACCAGAGAGCAAAATGTGAGATCATTTCATTATTGTTCAAGCCTTCATTTCCTGTAACAAGCATATCAGGATCGTTCCAATAGCCATTACCTGCATATTTTGCTGATTGATCATTAATCTCAGCACATCCCATAACAGAAAGAAAACTCCTGCTATTATTCCTGTTCTCATCGTTAAAAACCGCTCCTCCCTTATTTCTTTGCGAAAAAATATCGTATGTAGTACGTGACATATTGCAGTATTCCGGGTTCCAATCTCTGAAGTTATAAGCACTTATACTAAATAAAATTTCTCTACCACAGTTATAAAGTAATTTGCTCCATTTTATGTACAATTCTTTGGTCAACTCTTCGCTCCAGCCCGTCCGGTCTTTTTGACAAGTTGAACAGGGATCACCAGATATTTTGCACCTGTCTAATTTTATAAAATCAATTCCCCAATCAACAAACTGTTGTACCTGTACTTCTTCATATCCATAACCTCCAACCGGGTTCCCTCCGCAATCATGCGTGCCAGGAACAGTATGCAAACCAAATTTTAATCCTTTCGAATGCGCATAATCAGCCAATGGCTTAATGCCATGAGGAAATTTTTCAGGATGTGGCAACAAACTACCACCAGCCCCTAATACTGAATCGCGCCAGCCGCCGTCAATAACCACATAGTTATATCCTGCATCTCTGAGACCTGAAGCAACTATCGCATCAATTACTTCATAAGCAATTTTTTCGTTAATATCCTGCTTCCCAAAAAAGTTCCAGCTATTCCAACCCATAACAGGAGTTACTGCTAATTCCCGGCGTATCTGCCCAATACCTATATTTACCAAAACGATACAACTTAATAATGTTACAATTATATTCTTTCTCATATATCGATTATCTGTTTACTTATTTCAAAAATTTTTACTGGCTAACTTTATTTCGCTTTCAAATCATTAGTGGGAGCAATTACTGTTTTATACCCAGGATTTGTAATACCTATAGTTACCTTATTATATAGCGTATCAGTCTTTTCTGTAATACGTTCCATTGGAACGGTAATACTTTTATACCCCGGCAGGTTAAATTCATTAATCCTATTTATTACCCAGGTGTACTTAATATAACACAACACATGGAATCCAACATCCTGCCCCCATGCCCCTATAGTTTTGCTCCGGGTAAATCCAAAATGGTGTTACCTGGCGCTGTCACAGACTTATAGCCCAAAGCTGGTAGCTTTTCTGAATTTAAGAAGGCCGGGCTATCAGGTATGAGCATTTCTAAATACCCGGCTTCAATTTCCAATAAATAGAGTCCTGCTAATGTTTTATTTTTATCAAAACGCCCGGCATTTTTTTGCTGTCTTCATCCATTTTCCATCATTACCGGATCATAAGGTGTAATGCTGGCCGGCTCACCCGACATTAAAGTCATACATATTAAAGGGCAATTTTATTCTTTTGGATCACCTGCAAGCCAATTAGGCACACTTAACCTGTCAAATCCCTGATCAGCATTTATAAATACTCCTTTGAAACTGATATCAGCCCGTACCCATATCATTGTTAAAAGAACATTAGTTGTATCCTCCGGGATTCTGCAACAGATTAGGATTGATCGTAACATCTTTGCGTGGTATAGGCAAATAATAGTAAATCTCCTTAAAGTATCTTGTTCTTACATTAATGCGCTTATATGTATAGTTATTACCCGTTTTGGTTATTTCCATACCATGCACATATTTTCCGTCCAGCAACGGCTCTCCCAGCTTCCATCTTCTCAGGTCAAAGAAACGATGATGCTCAAAGGCAAGCTCAATAGCTCTTTCATTCTGTATAATGGCACGCAGTTCTTCCTTTGAGGGCG
>DAOLFI010000497.1:0-3633 GCA_035326385.1 Niabella sp. | reverse complement strand
ATAGAACTTCGCATTATGCCGTCTTCGCCTTTCGTATTGAAGTATTGCATTATTGCTTTGTCAAATGAGTTGTCTAACTTAATGATTTCAAGAGTTTCGCTTTTGTCGTTTCCCATTTTTACATCTGCCTTGTGTAAAATATAATTTCCGTCAAGTATTAATTCGTACTTATCAATGCCGGCTAATTTCAGGTTGTCCTGACCTGATTTTATATCGCCTGTGGTTTTCCAAACACCAATAAGTCTTTTAAAATTGCTATTTTCTATCTTATTCATTTCAACCTGTTTTTTTAATGGTCAATGTAATGATTCATTATTCCGCCTCATTTTGTATTCATAAATATTACTGCTTGTTATTACTGTTTTACTATTCTATTTCGTTTCAGCTGGTCTGATTAGTTTAGCAAGTTTTTGTGGTGCTATTTCACAATAAGCTGTCATCAAAGCGTCAACGAATAGATCTTCGTTTACTTTTTCCATTTCCACCAGTGTCCAGCCTTGCTTACCCCATTTGTTATCAACGGGATAAATAATTGTCTTGTCAAAAGACGAAAAAACGTCCTGGTCGACTTCGGATAATTTTATGCAAGCTCTCTTGTTTTTGTCGTCATAAGTGGCAAAGATTTTCTTTTTCACTCTGAATGATGTTTTTTCAAAGTGAGGTTCCTCCGTAGTTTCGGGAAACGAAAGGGCTAATTTTTTGAATGTGTTAATACTTACCATTTATTCGTTTATTTGTTACAGGTGTTAAATGTGTCAGATCGTAACTGATGTTTGTTGGCAGCGTAGTGTTTGTTTTTGCAAGTTTAAACAGAAATTTTCTTTTAAAATTTGCCATATGGCAAGAAAGCAATATTTAAATCTTCATTCAATATCTGGTTGACTGATTTCCGGTTACAGCCCTTTTATATTTGTGGCTAAACAGGCAGTCCTGTGATCAAAACCATCCTCTCCGAAGTCTCATCTTGGTGATATCGATGAAATGGTCAGGTCCGGCAATTTGCACATCCAGACCTGACCTATTTAACTTAAAACGCTTTACAATAACTTATAAAATTTTGCATTTTATTTTGTTGTTACTGAACCATTGGGATTAAGGGACCTGTCCTGTTTCATTGACCCGTTGGCTACATTGAAAATAAAATCTTTGGGATCATACTTTTCAATAATATTGTTAAGATTGACCTTAATATCAAATTGCTTTTCGGGCCCGCAGTCGGTTTCGGTCTCGTTATACAATACAAGATTTACCTGGCCGGGATTAGAGAAAAGTATTGAGCCATCCCATACAATATGGAAGTCATCTTCACTACATCCTCCCTTAACAGCAATTGTAAGTGTATTGCCATTTCTTCTGATGTTCTCTATCGTAAAGTTACCAGGCTTTGTTTTTCGATTTTCTATTAACGCTGCATACTTGTGGGCACTTCTATAGAGGTTTTTGTCCAGTACCATTTCAGTGTGGCTTTCCGACTTTTTGCAGGAAGTCATCGCGAAGCAAAAAATTGCGATCAGGGTTGCGTAGATTAATTTGATCTTCATTTTTTAAGTTTTAAAGTGATAAATTTTAGTCTTAATACGGGTATCATCACTCAAACGCAACATAAATTTAAAAAAATTTACTACTAAATTGTATTTTGATAGTAAATTTGTATATTTTTTTATAGTCTTAGCCTTATTAAATGCGGATAATTTTTCTACCTGTGCATTAAATGTTCAGCAACATAACTTTGTAGTATGGCTAAAATCCGTAGTATAGGAACGTTGATCGTTGATAGCACCATATTGTGTTGTAATTTTGTCAACACGGTCAGTTCCTGGAAAACAAAGGATAACTACGACTATCTTGTTACTTACGATGATTTTATTGAGTGGTGCCTGAAATTGAAGGTTTCTGATGTAGAGCGTCTTCAGATGTTTCGTGAATTAGCGAAGGATCAGCCGGAAGAAGCTTTGGCTGCTCTAAATCGCATCAAAGAGATACGACAGGTGTTACAAGGGCTATTGTCCGCTGTAGCACAAAATGATACCGATAAAAAGCATACTTTTTTACCAGCTGCCAATCTGTTATTAATTGATGCTGCATCGCGACAACGTTTACTGTATTCCGGCGGGAGATTTGTTATAGATCAAATAGAAACGGCCGGGGATCTTATGGCTCCTGCCTGGAAAGCAGTTCACTCATTGGCTGATCTTCTAACCGGCCACGACAATAGCCGCATAAAGGAGTGTCCTAAATGTGGATGGGTTTTCCTGGATGAAACCAAAAACGGCAGGAGAAAATGGTGCAATTCCAAAGTCTGCGGTTCTACAGACAAAATGATGCGGTATAATCAGCGGAAAAAACAGCAAAACGAGGACATATAAAGGCAAAAAAACAAGTAATATACCGGTAGTATATACTTTCTATTGTTATTTAAGTGGTAAAAATTGTATTTTTAAGGAACTGATTGATCCTAAAATATTTATATTCAAATTTTTATAGTATAGGAGGGGTAGAGGAACAGCAAAATCCTGAATATAACCTTTTTCTGACGGTGTTGTGAGCGGGCAATGATTTTTAGACAGGTCTCTTGGGTCACAGTTTTTTTTAATTTTTTGTTGCGCATTTGATAGCTTTTAAGGAGGCCTCATCCATAACTCCAATATCTAAAAATAAGGTTCACTTTTTTGATAAATGACAAAACTTTCAGGGTTAATCAGTCAATCTTGAACTCACAGCAGTACATCAGCAAGCGACTTTACCTTCAGGATATTTCTTTCTTTGGTGGTAAAGCTTTCTTCCTGTAAACTGATGATCTTTTCTTCTCCTGCCTTGAGATTAAAATAATTATCATCCCAATAGTAATCTTTTCCTTCCGAATACAGGTACACGTAGTAAGCATCTGTATCAGTGGTAATGCTGATACGTTTGCTGTCTAAAAATTTAAGTGTGAACCTGGGTTTTTGCAGCTGCAGGTGAATAGGCCTTACGGGATCTCTTTCAGGAAGAATATCATCCCGGTAGGCCTGCTTTACAGCATACCAGGCTGCTTTGGGATTGCGGCTATAGTCTGTAATGCTCCAGCTGCTTACAGGCCAGCAGTCGTTAAGCTGCCATAATAAAGTTCCCATGTTAACCGGGGCTTTGCTTCTGTGTATAGCAATGGAGTTTTTAAAAGCATAGTATTGCATACACTGGCTGATGTAAGTATAATTTTCTACGGACAGCTTTTTAGCTTTTACAGAATCCATGAAATAATTGTGGATGTAAGTATTCAGCTTCATAAAGCCTCCATTGGCTTTTTGGTGGGCATTGATAACATCAGAATATAAAAAGCGGTCTTCCGGTTTTGTGATCTTTTGCAGGGTGCTGTAATTGGGCATAGCCTGCATTCCATATTCACTTACAAAACGTCCGGTTTTAGTTTCAAATACTTCTATATCCTGCAAGCCCCACCATACACCCCAGAAATGGCTGTCTCCTTCGGTAAAGCTTTGGGGCCGTCCCCAGCCGTTAAGCGGCGATGTGCTGGTGTAAGGCCTGGCGCCATCATACCGGTTTACCCAGGCAGCAATACTGTCCTGGAAAAGCTTTTTATAATCGTTCCATACTTTTGCCGAATCCTCACCGTATAAATTGAACTGCTTTTGC
>DAOLFI010000496.1:0-3635 GCA_035326385.1 Niabella sp. | reverse complement strand
CGAATGGGCATCTTCCTCTTTTTGGGCGCCTGAACTATTGTACAGGAACGGTACTTATTATATTTATTACACTGCAAGAAAAAAATCTGACGGTATATCCTGTATTGGGGTAGCTACTTCAAAAGACCCTGAAAAAGGATTTACAGACAGGGGTATTGTTGTGGATTTTGGAAAGGAAGCCATTGATGCTTTTGTTGTGGAAGAAAACGGTAAATGGTATATTACCTTTAAGGCTTATGGGCTGGATTCCCGGCCTATAGAACTGTTGGGCTATCAATTGTCGGACGATGGGTTAAAAACAGTAGGCGAGCCTTTTATGTTGTTAAGGGATGATGAAAAGATAGGTCTGGAAGGACAAAGCATTATTAAACGTGATAACTATTATTATTTGTTTTATTCTGCAGGTGGTTGTTGTGGTGCACAATGCAGCTATCATGTAAACGTGGCACGGTCCCGGTCATTAAAAGGGCCGTATATTAAGTATGAGCGGAACCCGGTAGTAGACGCTTTTGATGGCTGGAAATGTACGGGGCATGGAACTATAGTAACCAATAAAAAGGGGGAGGATTACTATCTGTATCATGCTTACGATAAGATAACTGATGTGCATACTGGCAGGCAGGGCATGCTGGCTAAGCTGAATTGGGACAAACAAACCGGCTGGCCATCTTTTCACCCGGTGTCGGGAGAGGAGGCAGCAGGATTTACTTATGAGTTTTCCGGAACCACATTAAATACCGCGTGGCAGTGGGATTTCAGAAATTCACAGCTCGTTGTACATATTAAGAACGGGCGCCTCTATTTGTCGGGCCAGGTAAAGCCGGGAAATAATACGGGTACAGCGCTAACAGTAAGGCCTTTTTATGCCAATTATGAAATATCAACTGCCGTAGTTAATGATAATGAGTCGCTAAAGGGTTTGACTGTGTATGGAGATGCCAACCAGGCCATTGGCATGGGTGTAAAAGGTAACCTGGTTGAAGTATGGTATGTAAAGGATAACAGCAGGAAAGTACTGAAAATGGTTAAAGTAAACGGCACTGGTTCAACGCATCTAAAAATGGTTGTAAGCAATGGCTGTGATTTTAGCTTTTTCATGGGTAAGAGCCAGGATAAATGGGATGAAATCATTGTATCAGATACTGATTTAAAGGAATTATCACTGGCTCTCTGGGACAGAAGCCCGAGGCCGGGTTTACTGCAGCAAGGCCATAAGCCAGCAATATTTGATTATTTCAGTATTAGCTATTTTTAATATGATTGTTTATTGGGAGTATGCTTACGGCAGAAACCGGTACATTTTTCCCTCTGTTTTTAATGGGAGCTGATCTGTTCTGAAAGGAGCTGCTGGCAACCCGTTCTTATTGTATAAGTCAACAGGGCCGGGTTCATCGCTCCAAAGGTATCTGACGTTTCGGGGAGATTTTATGGAAGGGTTGTAAACAACTATAGAATGACTTTTTTTTACATAAGCTCTTGCCCAGTGAAAGATATTGTCAGCGCCGGCTATTGCCAATCCTCTAATATAGCCATACTTGTTTTTGCAAACAATATTTTTATCAAATGTGATAACGATACTGTCGCCCATAACTTTCATGCTTTTATATTGAGGGCTTGTTTCAATACTGTCTGTACCATACACCACATTCCAGGTTGTCATTCCAAGCCGGTTTCCCACCTCCAGCTTATTATGCGGGTGCAGGTTATTGGCATCGCCAATATCAATGGTTACTGCCATGCCGGTATTAGGCAGTGTGAGGGCTGCTGATTGGGCATCGCGCAGCTCGGCCCACTCGCTGTTTTCCGGCTGCCGGGGCTCTTTACCTAAGTTGGGCAGCTGTACCATTAAAAAAGGGAGGTTACCCTGGTTAAACTGTTTGCGCCAGCCGGTGATCAGTGCAGGCAATAATTGCCTGTATTCGGCCGCCCGCCCCGTATTAGCTTCGCCCTGGTACCAGGTAAATCCTTTAATACTTAGCTGTGTAAGCGGTGCAATACTGGCATTGTATAAAATGGTGGGAGTTCCAAAAATGTAATAATTGGCCAGCAACGGTCTTTTAAATTTCGAAGCATCAATCTGCACGCCCTTTTTATATTTCCAGGATCCTGCCAGGAAGGGATTCCAGAACATATTATACATACCTCCCTTGCCGCCTGCATCAAATACACGTACTACCACTACGTTATTTTTAGGTTTAAGGAGGCTGTCGGGGATTTTATAAGTGTACATGTTCATATTCCCATAACCTTCGCCAATCTTAACTCCGTTCACCCAGCAGATATTGTAATCGTCTACCTGACCAAGACTGATGTTGGTATTGCCAAAAAAATCTTTTGGAAAAACATCGTAACTTTTCCTGAACCAAACAGAACCATCGTAATCTTTTAATTCGTTGTCCTCCCAATGAGAAGGCTGGTTCATCGTTTTCCAGTCGCTGGTATCTGTTTCCGGCCTGTACCATTGATGGATCAGGCCCGGGTCATCTTTCAGGTAATATTCCTGCTCCCAGGATGACTTCATCTTTTCAAAATCAGCAGTGATCTCCTTCATGCTTTTGCCAGGGGCGAGATAGGTACGGTAAAAATCGGCGAACTGCGGAAACGGACGGATGGCTTCATTGCTCATCCATTCTTCAATGGCCGTTGCTCCAAGACTTACATTGATCAGGCCGATTGGAATATCCAGCTTTTGTTGCAGGTAGTTGCCAAAGAAAAAGCCTACGGCGCTGAAACCATTTACATCGTTTACACGGGCAACCTTCCAGGAACCGCCTTTTATGGTGTCCTGTGGTACAAAATCGGTACCAATACCCGGAGCAAACAGGCGTATGCGGTTGTTATTATAGGTAGATGTGTCTGGTTGTGGCAGGGCCTCGCTTACACTAAACTGCATATTGCTTTGCCCGCTGCAGATCCACACATCGCCAAACAGAACATTTGATAACTCGATGGTATTTTTACCTTTCACAATGATAAGATGCGGACCTCCGGCAGGCTGTGCGGGAAGTATTATTTTCCATTTACCATTTTGGGGAGTGGCGCTATACGTAATATTATTGAAAATAAGCGTAACTTTTTCCTTGTTATCTGCAGTGCCCCAAATAGGGCAGGGCTTATCACGTTGCAGTACCATATTGCTTTGAAACAGGCCTGAAAGCGCTACGTTGGCTTTTGTTATAACTGAGCATATAAGGAACCATATAACCAGTGTACACTTCAACTTCATTGAAAACTTTATTTCTTATTGATGTAATGCTTTTTTAATAACCTGCTGTATTATCGGCTCCATTATTTTGTACCCTTCCAATACCGGATGCACACCATCTTTTGATAATTCTTTTTTCATTCCTTTTCGCTCGTCGGCCATCATTGTCCAGAAATCAGCATAGATGCAGTTGTTTTTTAAAGCATATTGCTTTATCCATGTATTTAGTGCAACAATTTTTTCAGCAGGCTGCAGACCGGGTTTCCACGGATAATCATAAGCAGGAATTATGGAACAGAGAATTACTTTTATATGATGAGCCTGTGCCAATTCTGCCATTGATGCAATATTATTTTGGATCATTTCAGGAGTAGAAGGGCCGGTATTGCCCGCAATATCATTGGTCCCTGCCAGTATAACCACTGCTTTC
>DAOLFI010000495.1:0-3640 GCA_035326385.1 Niabella sp. | reverse complement strand
TACGTCTTAAAACAGTATTGCCCATGGGAACAAGATCGGCATTTACAATATTCCCATCCATGTTTACAAACTTTCCCCTTATTTTAACCACAGGTGCATCAAAAGGGTGTTCCATTTCCCATGAAGAACCGGTTCTCATAAATCCGAACTCCGGGCTTCTTGCAATTTTATACCGCCATCCTTTCCTGTTGGTACATTTAATATCCCACTGGAAAAAGCCACTGTTGTTGCGTTCCTGTATTACTTTTTTGCTGTACTCAAAGGGCAAAGCAAATAACAGTGGTCCCCTCGTGAGGTAGTACTCTTTTGATTTTGAAAGGGAATCGTATGTTTGATGCCTGTTAATAGTAAAATCGAATATTATTTTCAGGTTCTCTTTATTGCGCCATTTTTTAGTGATCATTAGAAAGTCTCCGGCTGAATCAATTTTCATATTCGTTTTGTCCTGGACAACTACAGAAGCCCCAAACGGTTTTCTTAATGTGAATGTAAAAGTTTGTGGTGATTTTAATTTAAATGAAAAGCGGATCTCATCCCCAAAAGGATAATGGGTTTGTTGTTCGATCGTAACCGGCTTACCCTTTATTGTGGTAGTATACCGGCTTGGGCCATACATCACTGCCGCTATGCCGGATTCATCCGCATTCCTCATCCACATTCCTTCCACATAATATGGCATTAGCCGCCCCGAGTTCAATACACAACAAGATGCGGCCTTGTGGTTACAATCATAAGTCCTTCGCTCCATATTAGCTTTAGGGTTTATTTCTATCCTGTTGTCAGAAGTGAGATAACTCAGAGCAGACATATCAGGAAATCGTGCTCCCTGCCCGGCGTTAAAGACAGCCCTTTCTGTTCTGTCGGCCAGTTTCAGATCGCCTGTCAAAGAAATGATCCGATTGAACGGTCCTACCATTTCTGCTATATCACAATATTCATACAATTCATTTGCATCTCCTTTCCGCATACGAACATTCTCATCTGAACGCATGGCTGCACCTGGGGTAGTAGCATAATTCAATTTATAGAGGGCATTATCCGCATATTGTTTATATTGGGGAGTATTGTAAATCGCCGCCATCCAGAAAGGCAACATAAAACCTTCTGCTATATGTGCACCATGATCATTGAAGTAGTGATCACGTTTTTGCAGCAGCTTAAGCGTAAGATCATTAATGCCGGTATTGGCAGTATTCAAATCGGCATAGAGCTTTTTTGAAAATTCTGTAAATGCATGATCCCCGGTAGCGCGGTACAGCCATTCAAGTATTTCAAAATACCCTATACCATGGGCCGTTCCTCCATCGCCGCCGGTTAAAAAGGGATTTTTGTTTTGATACGCCGTCATTGTAAGCCTTACTGCTTTTAGTACTGCATTAAGCACTTTTTTATCTCCTGTAAATTCGTAATACGCCAGCAACGCCATCATAATGCGGCTTTGTGTCCATAATTCACCATTAGGACCGGTAAATCTGAACCGGTTATTTGATTGATCCCCGGATTTATAAATACCGATATATCCTGATGCGTCCACGTTTTTAATAATATCATTTACCCAACGTTTCGCGCTATCCATATATCTTTTATTCCCGCTCATATACGCCATCCGGATAATCGCATCTTTCCAATACCCTTCGTGCTCCCCGCTCCACCACTCCATCATACCATCATAACGAATGCCGTTAATACGATCCTGTTTTACAAAAAGATTATAGGAAACGGTAGTGCTGATCCTATCATACTGGCCTATCACTCCTTTCTCCAGATCTCTTTGAACCTGGTTTTTGATCCATCCAAGCGGTTCTATCTCTCCCGCCTTTGCCAGCGTATATTTATAATCAACAAGTGTCTGGGCCCTGGCTGGTTGAATAAATAGCATTACCGCCGCCATAATTAAACCTGCGCGGCAAAATCCAGGTATTCTAAAAAAATGTATCAATGCTTTTGTAAGATATTGTGAGCGACGTATCTGTTTTCTATCCATAATAAATTGTTTGATAAAAGAACATTTGCAGCAACCAATGACTACCAGCCCGGATTTTGATCTCCGAAATATGGATTAGCGTTCAGCTCTGATTGCGGTATAGGCATTAACAGATTTTTTTCTGTAAATAATTTAAACGGATTATTATTTTTCCTGCCTCCAAGCCATTTTTTCTGTGCAGCATTCCAGGTGGGATCACCCGCCGTAATAGTAGGTAGAAATACATTCACCTGATACATATACATAGGATCTCCTGTGGGAGATTTCATTCGTAAAAGGTCAAAAAAACGTTTCCTGTCCTCTCCTACAAACTCCAATCCCCTCTCCTTAAAAACAGCCATTCGGAAATCTTCTTTATCAAGGCCTGTCGCAAGATTAGCGGGTGCTGTACGGGCCGTTCCATTTGCCTTTCTTGCTCTTTCGCGTAATTTATTAAATGCGTTATATGCTACAGCAGTCGGGCCATTCAGTTCGTTCTCCGCTTCCGCATAGATCATGTACATTTCTGATAACCGTAGTATATACATATCATTTTCATTATTAAACGGCAAACCATTAGGATCTTTAAATTTCAATAAATAAGGTGCCGGATGCGCTACCTGCCCCGTGTTTACCGTTTTAGGATAGCCTACCAATGTATTACCATTATTCACATTTGTCCAGGTTGTTGCGAAGGAAGTTTCTACCCGGTAATCATTTACATACTCGCCGGTACTGTAAATGTCGATAAAGTAAGGCTGTACGCGGAACCAGCCTGTGGTTGTTGCCGTAAATCCTGAATTAGCAGGAGAGTAATCTCTTGAAAAACGTGAGCCAAGACTGCTCTCAGAATTATTGTTAGGATCCCTTGTATATTGTATTCCATAAATCACTTCTTTCTGATAGTTATTTGCTTCTTTTGAAACATCCCACAAGTCGGCATAATTATCAACGAGGGAATACACGCCCGATTGAATGACAGAATCGGCATAGCTTTTCGCCAGTTGATAATAGTCATTTTTATTAGCCTTATTATTTAAATCGAGGTAGTTGGCGTAGGTTAAATATGCCGAAGCCAACATACCCTGCGCGGCCCCTTTTGTAGCACGCCCCCTGGATATAGAACTGCTGTTTAATGGCAAATGCTTGCTGGCATCCTCATAATCCTTAAAAACCTGGTAATAAACAGAATCTACTGAAGTGCGTGGCTTATAACGTCCCGACTCCAAACTAAATGATTCTGTAAGCAATGGAACACCGCCAAACAGGCGTACCATATAGAAGTACATGGTTGCCCTCAAAAATAATGCATCACCAACGGTGCGGTTGATATACGCTTCATCTACATTACCAGATAATCCTTTTGCAGTTTCTATATAAACGTTGGCTGCATTTATCACTTTATACAGGCTTTCCCAAAACGTAGCAAGGCGAGCCAGACTGGGTGTGTAGGATCTTTCGCCTACCATAATTTCCAATGTTGTCTGCGCATTTACATAGTGGCAGTCATCTGTGGTAACAAGTGTATATATCCCCTGTTTAAAAGGAAAAGGATTTAACCTGCCATACATACCATTTACCATTATTTCAAGATCAGCCTGTGTTGTAAGTATGGAAGGTGTTACAGTGCCCCACAGATCTTCCTTAAGCTGGCAGCCAGATACTCCTAATAATGTA
>DAOLFI010000494.1:0-3641 GCA_035326385.1 Niabella sp. | reverse complement strand
TTCCGCAAAATAGAAAGCAATAATATTCAGGTTCATCCTTCAAGTATCAATTTATACGATTTAACAAAGGAAGTGTTCGATAATTTCAAAATAGCTGCAAGGAATAAAAACCTGGATTACAGGTTAACGATCAAAAATAAAGACAGCTATATTCATTCTGACAGGGACTTTTTTACAAAAATATTATACAACCTTTTCAGCAATGGCATAAAATACAGTGAGTCTTATTTTGAAATCATTTTATATCCTACAGATACAGAGAGCAGGATAAAATTTGAATTTATAAACGATGGCGAGCTGATTCCTGAAGAAGCTTTTTCAAAGATATTCCAACCCTTCTACAGGTTTGAAAAAACTGAGATCAGAGAAGGAAGCGGAATTGGGTTGTCATTTGCCTATTCGCTTATTCGTTTATTAAAAGGCAGCTTAACAGTAACTGTGAACAGCGGTAAAAATATTTTTACGCTAACAATACCAACAAAATTCTAAAGAAATGGAAGAGAAAAAAGGTAACATATTAATTGTTGATGACAATGAAGATATCCTTGAATATATTAACAGGATATTGCAGGATGATTATACTACAATTAAAACTACCCATGTATCAGAAGCTTTAAAAAAGCTTGATATCCATGTTATACATTTAATTATAAGCGATGTAATGATGCCGGGTATAAGCGGCTTTGAGTTTTGTAAACAATTAAAATTAAACATCAATCTCTGCCATATACCTGTTATCCTGCTGACAGCCAAAAATACGCTGCAGGACAAAATAGACGGGCTTGAACACGGTGCGGATGCTTATATAGAAAAGCCATTCTCTCCCAAATATTTAAAAGTGCAGATTGCCAATCTGCTTACCAGCAGGCAGTTGTTAAAAAAGCATATTGCCAACTCTCCCATTGTTGAGCTGCATAGTATTGCAAGATCCAGCTCTGACTTTGAACTGATTGAAAAATTCAATGAGATAGTGTTTAACAATATAGACAATCCTGATCTTGACATAGACCTTATAGCAACCAGCCTGAATATGAGCAGAGCAACTTTTTACAGAAAAACCAAAGGCCTCTTTGATATGGCGCCCCAGGAGCTGATCACTCTTACCAGATTGAAAAAAGCTGCAGAAATATTAAAATCCGGCACATGCAGAATCAATGAAGTTTATAACCATGTAGGGTTTAATTCACATACTTATTTTTCCACCCTGTTTCATAAACAATTTAACATGACGCCAACAGAATTTATGCATGCAGATACAAAATAAACTATAAGAATTTTGTAACCTTCTTAATCCGACCATTTCCTGAAAGTGTTTAGATACTGCAAAGGGCTTATATTGAACCGGCTTCTGAAAGTGGACATGCCATGCTGCGCCTGGCAATCAATCCAACCTTACAAGGGAAGTAATAACTATTATTTATTTTGCTGGCGGAACTACCATTACCGAACCTGTCAACCAACACCAGGAGAATGACAGGAACAGGTGGCTACAGGGTTGGCTTGGGGGGCAAAAAGCAGCGAACAGCTTAAACCCACTTGTGTTATAACTTTAATTTATATTGCAAACAGCTTAACGACAAACATGAAATTATTATTTATCTTAATGCTGCTTTCTGGAATGACAGCGCTTGCACAGCAAAAGCCTGCAATGTATTATACGGATTCAGGCATAATTGCAAAACCCATTGCTAAAGATCCGAAAGTGATCTATTTCAAAGGGCGTTACCTGATGTACTATTCAGTACCCGGGCATAATAATCAAAACTGGAGCATTGGCATAGCTGCCAGTAATGATCTTACAAACTGGGAGAAAATCGGGAATATTCAGCCTGCTGCCGACTATGAAAAGAATGGTCTTTGTGCGCCAGGAGCCATTGTAAAAAAGGGGAAGGTGCATTTATTTTATCAAACTTATGGCAATGGTAAAAACGATGCTATATGCCATGCTGTATCTCATGACGGCATATCTTTCACAAGAAATGCTACGAATCCCATTTTCCGCCCATCGGGTAATTGGACCTGCGGCAGAGCCATTGATGCAGAAGTGGTAATGTTTAACAACCGCTACTGGCTGTTTTTTGCCACAAGAGATACCTCATATAAAATCCAGATGCAGGGTGTAGCTGCTACTTCTTCTTTAAACACTTCCTTTAACAGAGCCGAGTGGACACAGCTTACAGATTCCTCCATATTGCATCCTTCATTGCCCTGGGAAAAACAATGTATTGAAGGTGCAAGCTGTGTACAAATAGGAAAAGAACTGTATATGTTCTATGCAGGAGGTTACAATAATGAGCCCCAGCAAATTGGCATCGCAAAAAGCAAAGATGGCATTCACTGGGAGCGCATGTCAGATATGCCTTTTCTGTCCAACGGCAGGGCTGGCTCATGGAATGAAAGCGAATCAGGGCATCCTGATATTTTCAAAGCAAATGATGGCAGATATCATCTGTTCTTCCAGGGAAATAATGACAAAGGCAGATCATGGTATCTGTCAAAAAAAGAAGTAAAGTTTGATGGAAAGAAATGGATAGTAAAGAACTAAGAATTATCCATCCGGTTCCTACTATAGAAATACAGGATGCTCTTAAAATACATAATTCCCTGACTGAAGCTCATAGCCTATCTTTCCATGTTCATCAGCCAATTTCGTTACAATACCTTTTTTCTCTGTAACTATTTCAGCGTCTTCCGGGAATAGCTTCAGCAGGCATACACTATTGGGTGGAACTGTCAGAGATAAAGACAACCGGCCTTTATTTCTTTTCCAGTTGTTTTCTATCAGGCCAACTGGCGAATCGAAACCGGCATTCACCCATTCAACGCCTGTTTCTTTTGCGGCGGGAGGTTCAATAATAAATCGCGTATACCCTGGCTTATCCGATTTTATACCTGCAAGCCCATCCATATACCATGCCCCGGGATATAAAAAAGAGCTATGCAGCATGGAATGCCCTGGCAAGTCTTTTTCCCACATTTCCCATAAGGTTGTAGCACCGTTCTCTTTCATGAACCCCCAGCCCGGATAGGTTATTTTTGAAGTCATGCTGTATATCAAATCATTTCTGCCCTGCTCTCTCAGCCATCTGAACAGTAATGCGCCTCCTGTTATGCCTGCATGAATATGGCCTTTCCTGTTTAGCAGGATTTCAGTTTCCAGGCTTTTCATTACTTTTTCCCTGTCGGAAGCCGGCACCACTTCGGCCAGTAAAGCAGTTGCAAGATTTGCCATAGAACCATCTGCATATACACTGGCTTCTTTATTATAAAAGGTCTTATTAATAGCTTCACTTGAGCGGTCTGCTCGGGCTTTCCATTTTTTTGCCTGTTCTATATCTCCCAAAACTTCGGCTATCCGGGCCGCTGTTCTCAGGTTAAAAACCCGGTAAGAATTGTTCAGGCATAGCGTTTCAGGCTTATCGTTATTCATTCCTTCGGCAGTAGCATTGGGCCACAGCCAATCACCCAGGAAATCCCACATACCTCCAAAACGTTTCATCAGATTGTCTTCTACATGGGTATCCAGGAATGCTAACCAGTCTTTTATCATTTGGTAGTTCTCAGACAGCCCCCTTTTATCACCATATTGCTGGTACATAAACCAGGGCAGCGTCACAACAATTCCACCCCATGAAGGTCCT
>DAOLFI010000493.1:0-3641 GCA_035326385.1 Niabella sp. | reverse complement strand
AATTAACAGGAACAGTATGCCGTTCAGTATCTCATTTTACAATCCCCAAAATTTCTCCCCATACCCGCGTGTGGGAGCCGACATTGCCACTTTTTTTCCGACATTGCCAATAATGAGCCCCGCCAGCACCATTGTAAGCGGCCCCGAAATATGCAGCTGATGGGCAATAAGATAACCACCCATCACTACCGAAAGGGTTATCAGTACAGTTACAATATAATCGTCAATCGATTTTATAGCTTTTGAAGCCGTAAAGCCTAAAATTAACCCAAGCAAAATACCACCACCCGCTTCTCTGAGAATAAGCCAGCTAACTGTACCCGTATCAATGGTTTCGTCTGTTCCTTTTGCAATACTTAACAGGATGGTAAATACCACAATAGCAATACCATCATTGAACAAAGATTCGCCGGCGATTTTAGTTTCTAAAGACTTATTCACTTTTGCCTTTTTCAGAATGCTAAGTACCGCGATAGGGTCGGTAGGTGAAATGAGTGCCCCGAAAAGCAGGCAATAGATCAGCGGTAACGAAATACCCAGCCAGGGCAGCACAAAGTACAAAAGATAGCCTACTACAACAGTAGATATCACCACACTGATGGTAGCAAAAATAACAATAGGCGCACGTTGCTCCCTGAGATCATTAACATGAATATGGATAGCTCCCGCAAATAACAGGAAGTTAAGCATAGCACCCATTAACACATCCGTAAAATCAACTCCGCTAATTAAACCTGAAAAATGCTCCAGTGTTTTGGGCAGAAAAAAATGACCAATAAGTACCAATAACGCAGAACTGATCAACGCGATCAGCATAATACCAATGCTGGACGGTAGCTTTAAAATTTTAAGATTCAAAAATGAAAATAACGATGCAATTACAATAAGTATAGACAACGAGTAATATAATTCCATAAGATCAATTAATTAAGGGAAGGGCGCAAGATAAGGTTTTTGAAAAAACTAAAAGAGGCCGTCTCCAAAAGTGGAAACAGCCTCTTTATAATTTATAAGATTGATAAAAAGCAATACCAATCAATTCCTGCATTAATACCTGTTGATCTGCTCTTTCAGCAACTTGCGCGCAAAGTGAATGCGGCTTTTAATAGTACCCAGCGGTTCATCGAGGTATTCGGATATTTCCTGGTATTTGTATCCCTCAAAATACAATTTGAAAGGAACTTTAAAGGTTTCCGGCAATCCCTCAATAGCCGCTTCTATTTCTTTCTGCCTTAAATTTCCCTCTGCAGAGTTGGCTACAGACACCTGGCTCAGGTTGATCAGGTAATCTTCCGGCGTACTATCAAAAACCGTTCTGCGTTTAGCATTACGGCGGTAGTCATTAATAAAAATATTACGCATGATAGTAAACAACCATGCCTTAATATTAGTGCCGGAATTATACTTTTCCTTATTAGCCAACGCTTTATAAAGGGTTTCCTGGTAAAGGTCGTTGGCAGTTTCATTATTTTTTGTAAGATTGACTGCAAAAGGTTTTAAAAACCCCGCATTATCAACCAGCATATCACTGAACTCTTTTTCTTTTTCCATACTGCCCGGATTTGTAGTTTGAATAAGTAAGCTAAGATACCTATAAAATATAGGGAATTACATAAACTACATTAAGTTTTACAAAAACTTTACCGAATAGCAACATCTGCCATTACTACAGGTAAATCCCATACGGACTCACCTGTTTGTCAATGAAACTCACATCAAAATGTCATATTAGGTTAATTTCAAAGATATTCTAACCAGGTTATCTTAAGTTTTTAAAAAGAACTTTCGGGGGTTAAAAAGTCGCCGAAAGCGACAAAATAGTGTTTACGAAGCGAGAGATGTTTCGCACAGCAGAGGACAGAATAGAATTTCGAAACGATGATGCTCCGCATAGCAGGAGGAAGTCGCCATGAGGCGACAGAATAAGATTGCGAGGCGAGGACGCCTCGCATAGCAGCGAATTAAAATGATGTCAACTAAAAAGGAAGGCTCTTTCGCAACCTTCCTTTTTACTTATTTATATTTCCTGAGTATCTTACTTTGAAGAAATAAACTCTTTTGGCTGCTTAAACCACTCCTCGGGTGGTAAAGATTTGAAATAGTTATATGTTTCCCTTAATCCCTCAGCCCTGTTGATCTTGGGTTCCCAATTCAAAATAGTCTTTGCCTTGGTTATATCCGGCTTTCTTTGCTTGGGATCATCTACCGGCAACGGCTCATAAACTATTTTAACCGTATTGCCGGTTAAGCTTAATACTTCTTCGGCAAAATCTTTCAAAGATATTTCATCGGGGTTACCAATATTTACAGGTCCTGTATAATCGCTTAAAAGTAAACGATAGATCCCTTCAACAAGATCACTTACATAGCAGAAGCTGCGGGTTTGGGACCCATCACCAAAAACGGTAATGTTTTCTCCCCTTAACGCCTGGCCAATGAATGCAGGTAGCGCCCGTCCGTCGTTCAGTCGCATACGGGGACCGTAAGTATTGAAGATGCGGATAATACGCGTCTCTACTTTGTGAAAAGTATGATAGGCCATGGTGATGGACTCCAGGTAACGTTTCGCTTCATCATATACACCACGGGGTCCTACCGGGTTTACATTGCCCCAGTATTCTTCTGTTTGAGGATGCACCAGGGGGTCACCATATACTTCGCTTGTTGAAGCAACCAGTATCCTTGCACCTTTTGCTTTGGCCAGTCCAAGACAGTTGTGCGTGCCCATAGCCCCTACTTTCAGGGTTTGTATGGGTATTTTCAGGTAATCGATAGGGCTGGCCGGGGAAGCGAAGTGGAGGATATAATCCAGGCTACCGGGAATGTGAATGTATTTGGTAACATCATGATGATAAAACTCAAAATCCGGATTCGGAAACAGATGTTCCAGGTTTTTTAAATCGCCTGTAATAAGATTATCCATTCCTATTACATGGTATCCTTCTTTAATAAACCTGTCGCATAAATGTGATCCCAAAAAGCCTGCGGCTCCCGTAATTAATACCCTTTTCTTCATTTTTTATTTTTTACTGTTGATAGTTTTCCGACCAATGCTATTATAATGGAATCCTAACTCTTCCATTTTTTCAAGGTTGAAAACGTTTCTGCCATCGAATATTGTTTTTGATTTCAGATTCTTTACTATCCGTTCAAAATCGGGGTTTCTGAACTCGCTCCATTCTGTTACAATCAGTAAAGCATCAGCATTTTTAAGTGCTGAATAGGGGTCCTTTGCATAAGTAATCTTATTTCCGAGAAGGCTTTTTACATTACCCATGGCTTCAGGATCAAATACTGTTACACTCGCGCCTGCATTCAACAATTCATTTATTAATTCAAGAGAAGGCGCATCACGGATATCGTCTGTTTCAGGTTTAAACGCCAGTCCCCACATGGAAAATTTTTTGCCTTTGAGGTCGTTCTTATAGTATTTTTTGATCTTTTTGAACAAAACCGTTTTTTGGTTCTTGTTCACCTTCATCACTGTATCCAGTAATTTAAAATCGTACTTGTTTTGTTTGGAAGTATGGTGCAACGCCAATACATCTTTAGGAAAACAGCTGCCACCGTAGCCAATACCCGGGAACAGGAACCGTTTACCAATACGGCTGTCGCTACCTATACCAATACGTACCAGGTCT
>DAOLFI010000492.1:0-3648 GCA_035326385.1 Niabella sp. | reverse complement strand
ATAAATTTGTTCTACTGTCATTGTTGTATTATTTTGATTCAATAATGCAAATTTGAAGTACGGTTCTCAATGTTACGGTTACTTTAGTTACACAAGCATGATCTTATTCCTGCCCAGCTTTACCACTCCGTTTTCTTCCAGTTGCTTTAACAGCCTGGAGACTACTACGCGTACTGTTCCCAGCTCATTAGCCAGCTGCTCATGGGTGATCTGTACTGTTTTTACTTGAGTAAGCCCTGCTTTTTTATATAACAGGTCTAATAATCTTTCGTCAACTTTTTTGAATGTTACCGCGTTGATCATTTCGAGGAGCTCTTCAAACCGTTTGTGATAGAGCCTGAAAATGTAATCGAGAAATTGCGGGTGCTCTTTTATAAGGATCGAAACCTTTTCGATGGGCAGGAACAGGATCTCAGCGGTTTCTTCAACCTCTGCTTTTACTTTGCTGGTCTCGTTATGCATGCCGCCCAGGAAAGACATAATGCAACTCTCACCTGCTTTAATATAATAAAGTAAAATTTCCCTTCCGTCATCTTCGGTACGGATCACTTTGAGCGCGCCACGTATTACTATGGGAATGGAACGGATATAGGAGCGCTCATTAAGTATGACGCTGCCTGCTTCATAATTTTTTTGAATACTGTACCGGTATAGCTTTCCAATAAGTTCCGGTGATGATCTGAACTCGGTTATTTGCTGCAAATCCTCCATTGGACAAAGGTAAATATTTGCAGCAGAGGCGGGACAGGATATCAAGAAAACATAAAAAATGCCCGGCTGTTGTGCCAGGCATTAAAGCGTTTGATTTCTTACTGTTAGATCTTAGAAGAAAGCTCCTTACCTGCTTTAAAGCGGGCCACTTTTTTAGCTTTAATTTTAATAACAGCGCCTGTTTGAGGGTTGCGGCCATTACGTGCAGCCCTTTTAGTAACAGAGAAAGTACCAAAGCCAACCAAAGTTACTTTATCACCTTTTTTCAAAGTCTTAGTTACAGCTTCTACAAATGAGTCTAAAGCGGCATTTGCCTGTGTTTTTGTGATTGCAGCATCTTTGGCAAGCTTTTCAATCAATTCTGCTTTGTTCATAGTTAAATTTTTATGAGTTTTATTTCGGCAACAAATTTAGAGGCTTTTAAAGCATACAAGCAAAATATTTTGTTATAATTATGTTTTTGAAAATCGCCTGTAATCCAGATGTGGCAAGCATTTTAGAAAAAGGTCAAACGGAAGGCCTGTGATGTTTTTAAGGTTCAGATGGCTGAAACGCTTTGCTGTAGCGGGTTTTAGCGTTGTTTAGCTGAAATGCAGTACTGCAAAGGGTTGTAGAGTAATATAGCATTTTTTTGGCATTTGCAAACAGCAAAAAAAATCTTATGCACATTCAATTCACAACCTGCATAACCGTCCTGAATGCAATGAATTGGTCACCCCATTTGTCCAGAACTTCCTGTCGCAGCACAGCAGAAAAGTTTGCGAGGTAGCGCTCATAATCGTTTTCGGCGGCTGCATGGTATTGTATGGCATAAGTAGGCCCTTCTTCATCGTCTATTTCTTTAAGCCTTAATACAGTAGCTCTAAAAAAGCAGCCTGTAGCCAATACTGCGGGAATATGATGCTCCTGCATCCATTTCAGCCATTCTTTATGAATGCTGTGGGACACTTTATTAGTTACATTATATATAAGTGCGGTTTCCTGTTGCATTACAGATCCAGTTTAAGATAAATGGGACAATGATCGCTGTGCTTAACATCAGGATATATTTCAGCATCCGTCACCTTGTTTTTCAGCGGATCGGTAACAGTAATATAGTCAATGCGCCAGCCTTTGTTATTTAAACGAACACTGGGAAAACGCTGGCTCCACCAGCTGTAGCGATGCGCCTCATGCGGATGCACCAGCCGGAAGGTATCGTTATATCCTTCTGCCAGAAATTTATCCATCCAGACCCTTTCTTCAGGTAAAAAGCCCGATGACTTTTTATTTCCTTTCGGGTCGTGAATGTCTATTTCTTTATGTGCAATATTATAATCACCACAGATAACCAGTTTAGGATGCTTCCTTCTCAGGTCATTTAAATACACAAAAAACTCATCCAGCCACATGTATTTAAAAGCCTGTCTTACATCGCCGCTGGTGCCTGAGGGAAAGTAGGCATTAATCAGGCGTATGTCGCCAAAATCCAGTTGTATAACACGGCCTTCATCATCGCTTACCTGGTGGCCTGTGCCGTACACTACGTTATCCGGTTTTATCCTGGTAAAAACGGCTACGCCGCTGTATCCTTTTTTTTGAGCAGAGAACCAGTAGCTTTCATAGCCCAGCTCTTCAAATAGGGCACAGTTGATATTTTCCTTTTCGGCTTTGGTTTCCTGCAGGCAGACAATATCTGCAGGATCGGTTTGCAACCAATCCAATAAACCTTTTTTAATGGCGGCGCGTATGCCGTTTACGTTATAGCTGATAATGCGCATGTAATTTACTTAAAGTGTGAGCGCAAAAATAAGATGTTCGTTATTTATTGTTTTATAATTTATATTCGCTTATAACCAGATGGTTGATAGTGTTCAAAGCACCTGATGCTACCTGTACGGCAAATGATTCACTAAAAGAAGATTTATGCAAGCGACAAAAGAAGAAGTGGCAAAGAAAATAGCAGCGCCTATAATACCGGCAAAGGAAGCAGTGTATCTTGAAGGTCCCAAGAGCCGGGGGTATGAGTTTATATTTTTGTTTAAAGTAGCCTGGGAGTTTTTTAAAGGGCTGCGCAATCTGCATTTTGTAGGACCGTGCATTACGGTATTTGGCTCTGCACGGTTCAGGGAAGACCATATTTATTATCAACAGGCAATGGAATTTGGCAGGCGTATTGCCGAAACCGGCTTTACTACTATGACGGGCGGCGGACCTGGTATTATGGAAGCAGCCAACCGCGGCGCTTTTGAAGCCGGGGGTAAATCAGTAGGGTGTAATATTAAGCTGCCGTTTGAGCAGCATTATAATAAGTACCTGACCAAAGCGGTAACTTTTGATCATTTCTTTATTCGCAAAACATTGCTGATAAAATATAGCTATGCCTTTATCATTATGCCCGGCGGCTTTGGTACCATGGATGAGTTTTTTGAAACGCTTACCCTGGTACAAACGAAAACCATTACGGAGTTTCCTATTGTGATTTTCGGGAAGGAATTTTATGCGGACCTTATGGTAGCGATTGAAGATATGGCGGAAAAAGGAACGATCTCACAGGAAGATCTTGACCTGGTACTGCTTACGGATGATATAGATGAGGCTATGAACCATATCAGCAAATACATTACTTCTAATTACGAGATCAAAAAGCGCCGCCGTATTCCCTGGTTATTTGAGAAAAATTAGAGTTAAAAAGTTAGAAGGTTGACAGGTTGAAAAGTTTGCAGGATGAAACAAGAGCAAACTAAAGGTGAGTGGCAGGAGTTTAAACTGGGCGGAAAAAATGTCCCCCACCAGAGGGGGATATCGGAAGGCCTGTTGTTCATACAGCAGATGAAGAGGGAGGACAGAGGCAGCTTTATAACAGACTCAATATTGACTTTGCGTTGAGATTCCTCCCCGTGGTGCCAATGACGTATTTGTAATATGCTGTTAGCCAATCGTCGTTTCGTAGCGCAG
>DAOLFI010000491.1:0-3650 GCA_035326385.1 Niabella sp. | reverse complement strand
AGGTATAGCGGATAGGATATATCCCCTAAGAATTTGCAAACCTTGTTTCCTATCCGGCTATGTACAGCACCACTGGCGCCAAAATATACTATAAGTGGGAAAACAATGACGATGCATACCGATTCATACACTCCATTCATCCAGATATGGTCAGCGCCACCTATGCGCGGCATATAGAGTACGGCTATCAGCAAAAGACTGCACCATAAGAAAGCGTTCCTGATATAAGTAGGCTTAAACACACGGGAAAGTAAGAGTCCTGCAAAAAAAGGATACATGGTCCGGATAAGCCCCACTTTCACCTGTTCAGCATTCAGTGTCCAGCCACCGGTAACGTCTCCATTTGGGTTGGTAATGGCAAAATGAGCGAGCAGTATAGCTGCGATGAGCACAAAGATACTCAACACTGTTTTTGAGAATTTCCTTATTCCCAGGGCATAAAGAATATTTGCAATGTACTCAAAGAGTAAAGACCATCCTACACTATTAAGCGGGTGCATTTCTTGCCACCCTCTTATATCAAGGGATAAGGGTACAGGAAGGATAGTATAACCTATTATCATCACTATGAGCATCTTCCATACAGGAACGGTGTGAATGAGCGGCCAGATAGCCGAATCTGTAAAATAGAACCCCACTGCCCCAAGGGTCATCCCCAGGATTACCATAGGCTGAAGGCGTTCAACGCGGCGTTTGAAGAAACTGCCAAACGTTATTTTATGCCAACGGTCATCATACGCATACCCGATAACAAAACCCGATAACAGGAAAAAAAAATCAACAGCCAGGTATCCATGGTTGACCAGGTTATCCAGGTGCCCGGTTGCCAGTGGCTCTGCCAGGTGAAAAGTAACTACAATAATGGCTGCAATACCACGCAAACCATCCAATATGGGATAATGTGGCTTTGCAGAAAGATTATTATTCATTGGTTGGGGTTGCTCAAATGCAGATTTTAATGAACGGATCTTATTTAACAGCGCCGCAAAATTAACCAAAAGAGCTTTCGGTCAGCTGATCAAATCGTATCAAAATCCATACAAATCGTCCCATTTTTCCTTAGCCTTTGTTCCCCACCAACCACACCTCCTTTAGCATAGCTTGCAGATAGTATTATCTGCATGTATTGAAAAATAAAATACAGAAGGCCGCGGATATTTTGGAGCCGGACAATATCTATAAAAAGTTAAGACCTCTTTCACTATTAAAAACAACTATATCAGATATATTTGCACCACAACTGATGCAGGAAACAAAAATGAACAGGCTCACTATTCTTATAGTACTTCTTTCAGCGCTTATCTTATCCTGTAAGAGCAGCAGCGATGTATTACCTAAACAAAAAATGGAAAAAGTGCTGTGGGATGTAGCCCGGAGCAGCGAGTTCTTAAACAGCTATGTTTATTTTAAACATCCCGAACAAAACAGGGCCGCCCTGAACGATGCCATGTTAGAGCGAACCCTGAAAATACATAAAGTAACCAAACAGCAGTTCCTCAACACATTGGAGCATTACAAGAAAAGACCGGATGAATTTAAAGTAGTGGTAGATTCCATCATCAGCAAACAAAAGCATTTGATAGAGAGTGATACGCTGTCTTCCTCAGCACCGGGAAGCGCAGATTCCCTTTCTCCTCCTGTTACACTGCCACAATAAACCGCTCTTACCATGCGTAAAATTTGCTACAATGGAATTTACTATAACGAGCAGGAGCCCGTGTTGAAGGCAGGTAATAAAAGCTATCGTTATGGAGATGGCTTTTTTGAAACCATGAAAATATGGAAGGGAAAAATTCTTCTTGCTTCCTATCACAAAGAAAGGATAGCAAAAAGCATGGCCCGGTTAAAATTCCTGCTTCCTGCCGGAGTTGATACTCATTTCCTTTTTACACAAATAACAGCGCTTTGCGGTCAAAATAATTGCCTGGATGCGGCGAGGGTACGCTTATCTTTTTCAAACGGCGAAGGCAGTCTGTTCGACAACAATAACCAGCTGCATTACCTTATTGAAGCCTGGCCGCTTGATGAGCATATAAACGGGCCCAATGAGAACGGACTTACCACAGGCCTGTTCACAGCCATTAAAAAAAGCTGTGATGAATTTGCCAGCATTAAATCCGCATCAGCATTGATTTACAGTGTGGCTGCACGTTATAGTATTGAAAATAATTGGGATGACTGCATCCTGCTCAACCAGGAGAATCGTGTTTGCGAAAGCAGTATTGCCAATATTTTCTGGATAAAAGAAAACAGGATCTTTACACCGCCATTGACAGAAGGCTGTGTGGATGGTGTAACGCGCGCTTATCTTATGGATACTATCGGAACAGTTACGGAAATACCCTGTCTGCAAAAAGATTTGTTGGAAGCAGATGAGGTTTTTCTTACCAATGCTATCCGGGGTATCAGCCCTGTTAAAACCTTTGGCAACAGGAACTATTCCAATATCATTATAACAGAGCTGTTCAGGGAATATATTCAGCCGCTATATTAGTTCATGGTTTGTAAATGGAGAACAGGTAGTAGCAAGTATGTAGTAGTCCTATTCACTACGTCCTACTCCACCTCCTTCTCAAAAACAGTTCTCAATACCTCAATGGCTTTTCTCCCCTCATTCCCCAGATCCAGGCTATAATCATTCACATACAGCTCAATATGCCGGCGCATTATGGCCTCGCTCATGGTTTGGGCATGCTCTTTTACATAGCCCGACACAGCAGCATAATGGGCAAATGAATATTGCAGGCTTTTATGGATTAGATCATTTACTTTCAGATATACTTCCTCTCCCAGCTCTTTTTTAATAACAATACCGCCAAGAGGTATGGGAACATTCATTTTAGTTTCCCAGTATTCACCTAAGTCCAGCACTTTGTGCAAACCTTTCTCCCCGTAAGTAAACCGGTTCTCATGAATAATTACTCCCAGGTCAGCCTCACCATTAGCCACAGCGTCTTCAATCTCGTGAAACACTTTAAACACTTTGTTTTTTGCATTGGGATAAGCAAAGCTGAAAAGCAGGTTAGCAGTAGTATGAATACCAGGTAAAACAATGGAAGCATTATTTATATCTGACTCAGAAAATTGTTCAACCGAGTTGGCGATCAGTAAGGGGCCTACACCTTTGCCTAATGCGCTGCCGGCATTTAATAAGCTGTAAGTATCATCCGTTTTAAAATAAGCAGGAAAGCTGAGCTTGGTAATATCCAGCTTCCCTTCCAATGCCCAGCGATTCAGTGTTTCCACATCTTCCAGCACAGGCTTAAATATAAACTCACCGGTATCTATTTTGCTATTTACCAGCGCATCAAAAATAAAAGTATCGTTCGGACAGGGGGAAAAACCTATTGTAACAACCATATTGGAATGAAAATATTAAATATAAAATAATAAATGCTGAACAATCACTCACTATTCACTACTCTCACTATCCTTAGCAACTCCCCGTTCAGGTTAGTAATAGCTTCGCTCATCTGCCACCTGCTCTTATCTCTCTCACCTACATAGTTTGAAAGCCCCCTGATCTGCAAAAAAGGGACTTTTTCCATCAATGCCACATAGTGTAAGGCAGCCCCCTCCATTGATTCTATCATCAGTTGCTGTTCTTTAAACAAGCGGATCTTTGCTTTGTTCGTAGTTACTTCATTTAC
>DAOLFI010000490.1:0-3650 GCA_035326385.1 Niabella sp. | reverse complement strand
GAACCGGGCTTAATATTGAACACACCCGCAGTTTCTTTTGCAGCACCCGTAGCGACCAGTTCCTGTTCCGCTCTTTCAATATCAATACCGTATTTTGCCCGCAGGGTCTCGAATAAGGAATTATTAACAAAATCCTTTTGTGATGACACTTCAATGCCGTTATCTGGGATATACGTATATTCAAGCATTACAGGAAATTCACCTACTGAGCGCAGGCGTTCTACACAGATAGCCCCCATTTCCATCTCCTTTGCTGTAAGCGGATAAAAAAAATTCTTATCCCAGCACACTTTATATGGCTTTCTGAGAAAAACCGTTTTTACATCCCCTTCCTCCCCAACTACAGCAGAGAACCCTTTTACTGAAAAAAGCCCTAACGCTTTTTTCTTGTTTTCTGCAACGATACTTTTTCGCCCTTTGTATTTAACTATAAAACCTTCTTTAACCAACTCATCGAGTGCCTGACGCACTGTTGATCTGGCCAAATTATACTGCTCCATCAAATCGTGCTCACTGGGTATTACATCACCCGGTTTATATGAGCCTTTTAATATTTTTCCCTTCAGCTTATTTTTTAGTTTTTGATATTGAT
Organism: Niabella sp.; assembly: GCA_035326385.1. GTDB lineage: Bacteria > Bacteroidota > Bacteroidia > Chitinophagales > Chitinophagaceae > Niabella. The sequence continues at coordinate 3,058 of DAOLFI010000490.1, read as the reverse complement.
GTTGCATTGATACATTCAATTTACAGATATGTAATATATTTCAAGGGCATTAACAATATAAATAACAGTTAACGTATAAACTGTTCAAAAATACGTTAATATGTTCAACTAAAATATGACCATAGTTGTTTTGCTTTGCTCTCCCAACAGGTTTATGACGTTATTAAAAAAAAGCATCCTTTCGTTGGTTGGTTTGAAATTTTAGTCAATGCCTTTACACCAAAATAATTCTCTAAAGATTCTGTTTCTTCAACTCTTCAACAGCATAATGAACAGCGTTCGCACCTAATACCATGTAAGTAAGAGAAGGGTGCTGGCAGAAGCCATATGTCCCTTCAGTTTTGTAAATATGTCAAGATTGTAACGCCCATATATCTACAAAACTCGAAAACCTTTTCCCATTCTTCTGCACCAGATGCTTTTACAACTCCATACCCGGCCATTTGTACACCGTTTTTAGAAAGCATTCCTTTTACTTTCGCATGCGTTTCCGGGTTCATGCTAAAATGTGCTAAACCTTCAATACCATTCCCGATTAGCTGGTTTGGATAATCCTCAACATATTTTAAGCCACAGTTATCTATCTTTTGTAATCCATAAAATGTAAAAATTTTTGAAAGTATATGCCTGTGCGCCCAAAAGTCAGCCAAGCTTTTTCTCTATATTTTCGCGATCCGATGTATACACTTTTCCGATGATACATGATATTTACAAGCAGGTACATAGCAATAAAACCCCTGGCATCGTTGCTTTTCTATTCATTTGCATCGATGGATCGTTTTGCATTTATTTAAAAATGGCTGGTATAAGCAAATAGTTTACAGCCTTTTCAGCCTGATACGCCTGACCTCAATTATCATAGGAGGACCTACATGCACCTGAAAACCTAACTTCCCTTCCATCCTCCTGTTCTGTATGTCGTCATCTGTAACATCGCTTATTAAAACACCATTGATATAATGCAGTAAACGGTTTCCCTTAGCCAGAATACGGAGCTCATTCCAGTCATTACTTTTAATAACCAAACTCAGGGAATCCTTATTTCCTAACTCACTTAACTGTTCACTCGCAGTCCAGATATTTTTCTTTGCATAGTCGGCAATACCTCCGTTAACGGACGGCAGCCTTACTTTCTGACCGGGGAACGCCAGAATCTTTCTGCCCTGCTCTTCGTAGTTCTGCCCTGTATATTTTTTTGCTCCGTCAATGTCAGCCTGATAACCCCTCATAGCAAAAGGCAATTCCGCAATTTCTTCACTCCGGTAATTGAAGCCGCTGTTCCCTTTATCCGATATTCTGTACTCTGCAATCAGTTCAAAATCTTTTACCGTACCACCCTGCCATATAATAAATGAGTTCCGCTCCAGCTCCTTACCTGGCTTAATTTCGCCCACAATAGCACTATTTTTAACACTCCATAAAGCAGTGTCACCTTGCCAATCCTTCAGACTTATACCATCAAACAAATCTTTATAACCGTTTGGTGTTTGGGGCTGCGCACAACTCATCATGCTTGCTGCCAGCATGCAAAGAAAAAAACAGCTATTGAAAAATTTTTGAAATACCATATCCTGCAATGTCTTAATTGCCCGCAAGTAATAAGTTTCTGTATCTCATCAATGCTTCAACGTAGTAGTAATCTGCATAGGTAAGTGGTACATCAACCTCCGAATGCTTCGGTAAATGCCCGGCACTGTATTTTAATATAAATCCTCCATTAGTTCCGGTTACCGCCTTATACGGTTCTTTTGATAAGCTCTGTAACATTTTCTCTGCTTTGGATATATAGAGCGATTGTTCAGTATCTTTTGTAAATGAGCTCAGCTCAATCAAAGCGGAAGCCAGAATGGCCGCAGTTGACGCATCCCTGTTGAATTTATAATTTGCCAGTTCGCTGCCGTCCGGCAACCCTGGTGCATCAAAATCCCAATACGGAACCTGGTCTTCCGGCATATTAGGATGATTCAAAACAAAATCTGCAATTTTTTTCGCAAAGTCCAGGTATTTTTTGTCGCGGGTTTCCCGATACATCATCGTAAAACCGTATAGAGCCCAGGCTTGCCCACGCGCCCAGGCAGACTCATCATAAGCGCCCTGAACCGTTTTTTTGGCAATCACACTGCCATCTTTTGGATTATAATCCACCAAATGGTAACAACTATAGTCAGGACGAAAATGATTTTTCATTGTTGTGTTGGCATGGGTTACAGCAATATCCCAGAATACAGGATCGTTGCCCAGTTTAGAGACCTCCAATAAAAATTCAAGATTCATCATGTTATCAATGATTACCGGGTAATTCCATCCACCTCCTGAACTGGTCGCTTTTACATCAGGATTATTACGTTTCATTCCACCCCAGGATCTGATAGCTTGTACATCAGGACTATAACGTGTTATTAATGACCGCGCACCGGTAAGAAGGATATCCTTATAAGCCATGGTATCCTTTGTGATCCTAAGCGCATTGCCATAGCTGCAATATAACATAAACCCCACATCGTGCGTATTTTTATTATACTTTTCTTTTTCCAATATTTTAAACTTATCCTGCGCTAATTGCAACAGCTTCTTATCGCCCGAATATTCATATAGATACACCAATGTGCCGGGATAAAAACCTGATGTCCACCAATTAGTTTTGGACGTAACCAGTGTATCGCCCTCAAATGTACGCGGCATAAGGTCTTCAGGAGTATTTTGAGCAAGTATCTTAATCTGATCAATTGCATCATCCAATTGCTTGTTTATAAAATCCTGCTTTAGTTTATATGTGGCGTGCTGCCCCTGGCAGAAACCCATAAAACAAAAAGTTCCAATAAGAAGAAAATAATATTTCATGAAAATTGCTATACTTTTTTTATTAATTATTGCTTAGCCTGAGCATACCAATCATCCAGTAACCTGGATGAAATGATTCCGTATGTAATACTGACCGATTGCTTCAGATTAATATCGTCTTTATGATTTGCCAGATTTATCATTTCCCCGGCTCCGTTCCTGGGTTTTGCAATTAGCACATGCACCTTATCAGATAAAGAATTGACCAGGTCATTAA
>DAOLFI010000489.1:0-3651 GCA_035326385.1 Niabella sp. | reverse complement strand
AGCATCGGGCCATTGGGCATAGTCGCCATAGTCGTGATTACCCAATATGGAATATACACCCATGGGGGCAGTAAGGCGACTAAATGCTTTGCGGTATTCACCTACTTCCTCGCTTTTATTATTTACCAGGTCGCCGGTAAATAAGATCAGGTCGGGTTTTTGGTCCAGGATCAGGTCAATACCTTTATTCACTGCATTGAAATTCGTAAAGCTGCCTGTATGTATATCTGATATCTGAACAATTTTCAGCCCTTTAAAAGAAGCCGGCAAATTGGCAAAAGGGATTTTTATATTTTTAACCTGGTAATTGTATTTGTTATTTAACCCATATATAAAAGAAGCGAACAGGCTGCCTCCTGAAACAATGCCTAACCAGGTAAGAAAAGAAGATCGGGATATGGTATCTCCCGTTGTTCCGGCAATTTCACTTATTTCATTATTGGCAGAAAAAAGTTTACCCGCAATCCATTGCACCGAGCGGCGGAGGTCGTCTATAAAAAAGAACAGGGCGGCAACCAGCTTGGCCATAAAAAAGGCAAAAATCAGTACAAAAACAGTACTTTTTAACAGCTTGTGCTGCTCACTGAACTGAAAATACGGCAGCAGGAGGATTACGGCAAGTGCCATTACAGAAAACAGCCAGTAAATGATGGTATAAATTCCCCTGCTTTTAGATCCCGTTACAAATAAGCCCCGTACGGAAAAGAATACGTACAGGTCAATTAATACCATAATTATTATTAAAATCCACCAGAACGGTCCGTTGCGCATAGTCAGAGTATTGAGTTGTCAAACGTACATGAAATTTTTCATTCATAAAATATAAGTCGGGAAAGTCCGGAAGTCCGAAGTCGGGAGTAATGCGCGAACGGATGCTGGTTACTGGATACAAGTTACAGGTTACTTCCGGCTTCTGCTTTCAGCCTTTCACTCTCAGGGCTTTCATTGAGTATTCCTGCCGTCCGGACAGGCGGGGATTGTTAGACATTGAATATTGAGTGTTCGGATATTCTATACACATGCGTAAATATTCGATAATCAATTTTCAATATGTCAATATTCAATCATAGTAAGGAGCGTTCTGCTTTTAGCCCTCGGCCTTTAGCTGCCTGCTTTCATACCGTACATTGTACACCTTACATCGTACATATATTGCTGGATACTTGTTTAAGGGCAGTCCCCTGTCAACTGTCATCTGTTCACTGTCAACTTAAATCAATAATCTTTTTTTATTTGCCGAAAGCTTAAGCCTTATGCTTTTAGCCTCCATATCGTACATCGTACACCTTACATCGTATATTATGCTGGTTGCTGGTAAGGGCCGAAGGCATAAGGCTGGAAGCATAAAGCTTTCAGCAAGAACATTAGTTGTTTATTACATATAAGTATAGAATTTCTGTGCTATATGGTTCATGGCTAAGGGCAAAGGCCGGAGGCTTGAAGCATAAGGTTTCTGGCTTTCTGCTTTAAGCATTTAGCTTTCATGCTGATTACAGCTTGCTGGTTACTATCTAACATCTAAGTACTATTATCTAAATACTAACATCCGTCCTCTGTCAACTATTCTTAGTACCCCTGTCATTCCTGCTGCAAAAAACTTTACATTTGCTTCTTAATAAAATAGCCCCCTGACCGGGCATTGAAATATGGCAAAAATAATTGGAGTAGCAAACCAGAAAGGAGGTGTGGGTAAAACAACAACGGCAATTAACCTGGCTGCAAGTTTTGCTGTGCTGGAATATAAAACTTTGTTGGTAGATGCAGATCCGCAGGCAAACAGCACAACGGGTATAGGGTTTGATTTACAGAATATTACGCAGAGCCTGTATGATTGTATGGCCAATCAGACCCCGGCCCGGAATGTAATTCTGAAAAGTGATATACCTAACCTGGACCTTATACCTTCGCATATTGACCTGGTAGGCGCAGAGATTGAAATGATCAATTATCCTAACAGGGAAACGGTCCTAAAAGAAATTTTAGCAGCCATTCAGGATGATTATGATTTTATAGTGGTCGATTGCTCGCCATCGTTGGGATTGATAACCGTAAATGCGCTCACGGCAGCCCACTCGGTAGTAGTACCCGTGCAATGTGAGTTTTTTGCTTTGGAAGGATTGGGGAAATTGCTGAATACCATAAAGATCGTTCAGAGCAGACTGAATACCGATCTGAAAATAGAGGGGATTTTGATGACGATGTACGATGCGCGTCTGCGTCTTTGTAACCAGGTAGTGAATGAGGTGCGCCGCCATTTTGAGGAGCTGGTATTCAATACTATTATACATAGAAACTCCAAATTGAGCGAGGCCCCCAGTTTTGGCAAGCCGGTTATTTTATACGATGGCAACAGTAAGGGATCGGTAAACTACCTCAATCTTGCCAAAGAAATCTTACAAAAAAATAATTTAACCAGGATCCCGAACGAGGAGAAGATTTTGGAATGATGCCTCTCCCTGACCCTCTACGGAGGAGAGGGAATCTCAAATCTCTAATAAGAAATCAGAAACCAAGAAATGGCTACACAAAAATTAAATAAAGATGCGCTGGGCAAAGGTATCCGCTCGCTCCTGGGCAGTATTGATGCAGAATTGAAAAGCGGTACCGGTGACTTAAAAAAAACAGTGGTGGAAGCGGCTACCAATATCTCAAAGATTGCTCTTGCTGATATTGAAACCAACCCCCGGCAGCCACGTACCGATTTTGATGAGCAGGCCCTGCAGGAACTGGCCCAGTCTATAAAGATCCACGACATTATTCAGCCGCTTACTGTTTCTAAAATAGCTAATGGTAAATACCGGCTGATTGCAGGAGAGCGCCGGCTGCGTGCTTCTAAAATAGCCGGACTTACAGAAGTGCCTGCCTACATTCGCCAGGCCAATGATGCCGAACTGCTGGAGCTGGCTTTGCTGGAAAACCTGCAACGGGAAGACCTGAACGCTATGGAAGTGGCATTGAGCTATAAACGTATGATGGATGAGCTCAGCTATACGCAGGACCAGGTGGCTGAACGTATGGGTAAAGATCGCAGCACAGTGGCCAACTTTATCAGGTTGCTGAAGCTGCCGCCCGATATTCAGCTGGCAGTAAGGAATGGTGCTATTTCTATGGGCCATGCAAGGGCGCTGATTAATGTAGATACGGTAGACCGTCAGCTTTTCATTTTTAAAGAAATAAAGGATAAGGGACTTTCTGTAAGGCAAACCGAGGCATTGGTTCGCAACCTGTACAAAGAAAGCGGGGCAAAGAAACCGACAAAGGCGGGTTTATCTTCCCCGTTCCAGCGTATTGAAGATAAGCTGGCTACACAATTTGATACACGGGTAAAGCTGAAACATAATTCAAAAGGACATGGACAAATAACGTTTGATTATTATTCAGTAGAAGAGTTGAATAAGCTGTTACAAAACTTTAACGTGTCCATTGATTAACTTTAACTTGTTCATAGAGTAATCTGTTTTTTATTTGCAAAATGCACCCTGTAATAAAATTTTTCCTGTTTGGTTTATTGTTCAGCATTGTTTGCGTAAACTCAATCAAGGCACAAACGCTGGATACGGCAGTTGCACGGCAGCTGATGGCAGCTAAAGATAAGCTGGGAAAGCCTACTATTAAAAACCCGGCATTTGAGGAAACAAGCAGCGCTAAAGT
>DAOLFI010000488.1:0-3657 GCA_035326385.1 Niabella sp. | reverse complement strand
AAATCGGTTATTTTTAATTCAGCAGGGAAATAATTAATTAAAAAAGATCCCCCTTCTAAAGGAACAAGATGGTATTGCTGCTGAAGGATAATAAGTATTAAAGCAATCAGCATACCTATGCCCCCGCCAATGGCAGCCAGCAAAAAACCTTCACTTAAAAATATCTTTAATATAAAACGATTGTTGGCGCCCAGAGCATGTAGTACGCTGATGTCTTTGCGTTTTTCTAAAACCAGCATAGTAAGGGCACCCACCATATTAAAGGCGGCGACAACCAGTATAATACATAGTACGGCATAAAACACCCATCTTTCCAGGTTCATGATTGCGTAAAGGTTCTGATTTTGCTGGTACCTGTTTTGTATCTTATACCCGCTTCCAAAAATATCAGCCAGTTGTTTTCCTATTCTGTCTGTTTCTGAAGGGTTGTTTACTGCAATTTCCACACCGCTGTAATCATCAGGGTTCAGCTTCATGGCCTTTTGCAGAAATGTAAGGTTGGTAATAACATACTTATTATCAAACTCCTGTTGTATCATAAAGGAGCCCGCTGTGTGGATGGTATCACTGCTGATATCTTCCATCTCATTCAGTGTTTCCGAGTCGTTCTTACGCGGAACGTAGATCATTAAAGGTGCTACATCACTGCCGGCTCTTATACCAAGCGCCCCTTCAATTCCTACGCCTAATACCAATAAAGGCTGCTGTGCGGTTCCTATATCAAAATGGCCGGAATATATATGATTGCTGACAGTAGTGGTTTGCTCATAACCGGGGTCAACCCCTTTGAGATGCACTATGGATTGGTTGTTTCCGTTTTGAAGAATAGCCTTCTCTTCAATTACAAGGGAAAAGTTCTTGATGCCCTGTACTGACCGTAATTTTTGCAGCTGTTCGCGGGTTATAGTTATTGTTTTGCCGGTTTCAGGGCTAATTTTCAGATCAGTATAAAATGAAGCGTATAATGATTTTACAAGTCCTTCAAAGCCATTAAAAACACTGAGCACCAGGATCAAAGCAGCCGTGCCTACCATAATGGCAATCATACATATCCACGAAATAATGTTGATGGCATTGGTAGATTTTTTTGCTTTAAAATAGCGCCAGGCAAATAGGGAATGCAAGAATTAGTAATTAATAATTAACAATTAGTAATTAATAATCAGTAATGAATAGTTACTGATTATTGCTTTTTCTTTCTTCTTCTATTTTTTTGAAAAGCTCTTCCATTTTAAATACATGATCGAGCGTATCATCTGCAAAAAATTTCAGAACCGGGATACTGCGCAGTTGGTGCCTGACGGAGGCTGCCAGTTCTTTTTTTATTTCATGATGCCTTTCTGCTACTTTTTTTAAAGCGGCATCTTTATCTTCAACCTGGAAAAAGCTCAGGTAGAATCTTGCTTCCAGCAGATCAGGGGTAACTTTCACCGAAGAGATGGAAACCATGCCCCCGCCAATCATATTCAATCCCAGCTTCTGGAATATTTTGTTCATTTCCTCATTTAATAAACCTGCAACCTGCTTTTGTCGTTTACCTTCCTGCATAATCTTTCCATTTTCAAATACAAAAGTACTTACTTATCTGTTTTAACCAGCTTAAAGTTATCTTCGATACACTTCTACCGGGTTGACCATGGTCAATAGATGCTGGTCCATTGTTCACTAGTCTCACTTCTTATTAACTTTTCAACTCCGTCAACAGCTATCTGTCAACTTAAGCACTTAATTTATTGAAACGCCCCTGACACCTTATATACCCAGGCATCAGGGCTGGGGTTATTGACTGGTGTAACAGCAGGCGCCTGTATTACTGTTTTATTTCCTTTTTTGCTAAAAGCTATTTTCCCGTTATATCCCAGCATTTCAACCTGCTTACCCGTTACAGGTACTTCCGTTATCGGCTTCCACTCGGTCAGCAATACATATAGATCCCTGCCCTTTTTAGTATAAAAGACATTTTTATCAGCCGATTTAGGGGCTTCTGCCCATGCAGTGGTTCCGTAGATGGCATTTCCGTTGATCTTTAACCAGTCGCCCATATCTTTTAAGCGTTGCTGCATAATTACAGGTATGCGCCCATCGGCTGTAGGCCCAATATTTAATAATAGATTTCCACCTCTGGAAACAATATCTATCAGTATGTGGATCAAAGCTTTACTGGTTTGGTACTGTTCCAGGTTCTCGTTCCGGTTGAATCCAAAAGATTCTCCTATACCACGGCATTCTTCCCAGGGCCTTGTCATACTTGAGTTTCCCTGCCCGTATTCAGTAGTAGTAAATCCTCCATGATCCCTGCCACCTCCCCAGCGGTCGTTGGTCACCACTGTATTTTTTACAGGAGATTCATTGTAAAGCCAGGCTAAAAACTCACGGCTGCGCCAAACGGTATCATTATGGTTCCATTCCCCGTCAGGCCAGATAATTTCCGGCTGATAGCGGTTTACCAGGTCTTTTAGCTGAGGAAGCATACGCTCTTCTACATATTTATGTACATCCTGATTGAACACGAGGTTGTACCATTCATATAAAGAATAGTAAAAGCCCATGTGCAGCCCTGCTTTTTTTACCGCGGCGCTGAGATCGCCTGCCAGGTCCCTGTGAGGGCCTGCATCATAAGCGTTCCAGTTCCATGCTTCCCTGCTGGGCCACAGAGCAAACCCATCGTGGTGTTTGCTGGTGAGCACTACATATTTGGCACCGGCATCTTTAAAAACTTTTGCCCATTGATCAGGCTCAAACATTTCGGCTTTAAACTGCGTTACAAAATCCTGGTACTGGAAATTAGGGCCATAATTTTTCTTGTGAAAATCCACAAATTCTTTATGGATCTTCAGCTTTGTGTTGGTCAGCCGCTCCCAATACCATTCGGAGTAATTGCTGCCAAACCCGTCAGCATAAGAATTGGTTGCCCATGCGGGCACACTATACAGGCCCCAGTGTATGAAAATGCCAAATTTGGCGTCGGTAAACCATTTCGGAATAGGCCTGGATTCGATCGACGTCCAGGTAGGCTGGTAAGATTGAGCATGTATTTGTTGAAAACATGCTATTAAAACAAGTAGCGCTGTTATTTTCCGCATAAACATAAGTTTTAGGGGATGCCTTTCAAACGTACAGAATTTTTTTTTATTTCTGTTACGAAATACAGTTTTTGTACGTCTTCTCAATAAATGCCAAAAAAATGAAAAGGATATTATTATTATTTACGCTGCTACCGCTGCTGTATAGCTCAGAAAGAATGAGCATTGACCATATCTTATAGAATGGGAAATGGAAGAAAATGAATCCTATCCTCCCTGCAGATACTGTCACCGGCTGTTTTCTGGTCTGTCTTTTTTTAGCTTTTCCCCGAAGCAGCACTTTGGGGAAGTTGTAAACTTTTCAACTTCCCCGTAACTTTGCGCCCTGATGAGCCAGGAGGTGCTGAAGAATTTTTATGCTGATGATACCCGTTGTTTACAGATAGCGGACAGGCTCTCTTTGCCCCGCTTCCTTACAAACACCCCTCAAAAAGAAGAAGTGGCCCTTACAGGGCTTTTTGGCAGTGCTGCGCCATTTGTATTTGCTACAAGTGCAGGTCAAGCGCCAGACTTTAATCATATCATCGTTTTAAATGAGGCCGAGGACGCAGCCTATTTCCATAATACGCTGGAA
>DAOLFI010000487.1:0-3662 GCA_035326385.1 Niabella sp. | reverse complement strand
TGGTTTTTGCTTATTTTTATTACGGAGCAAGAAGGACAATCAAAAAACCTCACAGATGATAGCTGTGAGGTTTTTTGTATATGGAAATACCGTTATATTATCTTAGCTTGCTGAACAGGTCGTCCCATTTTTTCTCAAGGGCAACAAATTTATCCCTGTCTGCGCCTTTGGCATCTTCAATCTTGTAAGAATAATACTCTGCAAGATTACCCGCAATGGCACGGTAACTGCGTTTCTGGGTGATATTAAGATCAGCCGCAGGGATCTTGGCAAACAGCTCTGCTGCTTTCTCATAATTTAAACGGGCTTTATCATAAGCTTCGCTGTATGTTTTTTTAGCTTCTGCAAATTTAGCTTTATCATCTGCTGTTGCTTTTGCTCCTTTTTTAGAAACATTTGTTTCTGCGTCTACCATCGCATCTCTCAGTTTTCCCGATTTCAGCTGGTAATGGTCTCCTAACAACAGGTACGGCTGCATTTCTTCCGGCTTCAGGCTCGATGCTTTACCTAAAGCGGCCAGCATTTTTGCTTCTAACTCTTCGGCATTTCCGGGAGGCACTGCTCCTTCCTTTCTTGAGTCAAGGGTATCATAAATGATCTCAGCTAAAGTGATATTGCTTTTATAATCATCAGGATTTGAAGCAATAAGCTTTTCGAGACTTGCTATCCTTTCGTTAAAATCTGAACTGGCACCTACAGCAAAATCAAGCATTGAATAGGTAAAGAAATCGCTTTGGGGGTATAATTCTTTTCCTAAAGCCTTGTATTTTTCAAAATTGGCATTATCGTTCTTAGTAGCATAATGCCTTACCAGGCCCTGGTAAACACTTTCATAAGAAGCGTCATTGTATTCTTTAATCCTGGCATCGGACAAACGTGTGTAATACTTCAGCGCTTCTTCAGGGCGCTTGGTATTTTCGGCCAGCAAGCCGGCATAGTACACAGCAGCTGTATCCATTTTCTTGTCCATTATTTTTTTAGCTATTAATAGCTCTGAATAATCAACGGTTTGTTTAAATTTTTCATAGGCCCCGTCATAATTCTTGTTATTGATATCGGCAATACCTGCATTAAAATAAGCAGCGTACAGGTTGAAGGGGGTATTCCGGTACAGCGGATCTTCCATTAATTTCATTTCAGCATCCAGTTCCTTATACTTCTTCAAAGCTGCATCTGCCTCAGCCCTGTTCTGCTCAGCTTCTGTAGCCTTGCTGCTGTCTACAGCGAGATTTGAATAAAGCGCTGCCTTTAACAGATAGCCTTCGGGCTTACTAAAGAACTTTTCATTAGCCGAGTTTTTATCATACATTTCTTTGGCTTTTGCAATCTGCCCGATTGTCAATGCAGTTTTAATGTCATCGTATCTCTGCGCAAATGCTGCTGCAGTTGAAAAAACTGCAATGCCTGCGAGTAAAATAACCTTTTTCATCTGTTTATTTTTTTATTATTTTTAAACTATACTTCCAAAGCCTCTCCTTCCCCACTTTCCGATGTATTAGATCCCGAATCTTCATCGGGGGTTGCATTTGCCCCATCCTGTACTTCGATATCTTCAATCTCTTCCTGCTCATCCATCCTGGTAATTGCGGCAATTTCATCTCCTTCATCCACTCTTATCAGCTTAACCCCCTGTGTAGCACGGCCTAATTCACTGATACCGCTTACAGCCATCCTGATGGTAATACCGCTTTTACAGGTTATCATAAGGTCGTGCTTTTCTGTAACATCCAGTAAACCTACCAATTTTCCGGTTTTTTCAGTTACACTAATCGTTTTTACACCTTTACCCCCCCTGTTAGTGAAGCGATACTCATCAACAGCCGTACGCTTACCGTATCCTTTTTCACTTACTACCAAAACCGTTGATGCTGTTTCAGCATTTTTGTTAACACAAATCATGCCTATAACTTCATCCTTTTCATCATCTACTTCAATACCTGTAACACCAATAGCGCCACGCCCTGTAGCCCTTACTTTATCTTCAGAAAAACGAATGGCGCGGCCGCTGGCTACTGCCATCATTATTTCAGAATCACCGTTTGTGAGCTTAGCTTCCAGCAACTGATCTCCTTCAATAATAGTAATAGCATTTACACCTGTTTGTCTTGGCCTGCTGAAATCACTCAGGCTTGTTTTTTTAATAATCCCTTTTTTGGTGCAAAGCACAATGTTGTGCGACTTTACGAAGTCTTCATCTTTCAGGTCTTTAATATCAATGATGGCACGGATCTTATCATCGGGCGGTAATTGCATCAGGTTTTGAATGGCACGTCCCTTTCCTGTTTTCTCCCCATCCGGGATCTCATAAACATTTAGCCAGTAGCATCTTCCTTTTTCTGTAAAGAACAACAGGGTATGATGCGTGGAGGCTACAAACAGGTGCTCGATATAATCTTCTTCCCTGGTTTTACCTCCTCTTACGCCCCGGCCGCCCCGGCGTTGGGCACGGTATTCATCCGCAGAGGTTCTTTTGATATATCCTAAATGAGAAATAGTGATTACAACATCTTCCTCCTTAATTAAATCTTTGATGCTCACCTCATCATTCAGGTAAGTAATCTCGGTTCTGCGTTCATCGCCAAATTTTTGCCTGATCTCTAAGAGCTCCGTTTTAATGATATCAAAGCGAATACCGGCATTGGCAAGAATTTCTTTAAGGTGCGCAATAAGTTTCATTAACTGATCATACTCTTCTTTGATCTTCTCGCGCTCCATTCCGGTTAACCTTTGCAGGCGCAGCTCCAGTATCGCTTTTGCCTGGATCTCGTCAAGCCCCCAGCCTGCATTGATCAGGTTGTCTTTTGCAATTTCAGGGGTGGCAGAACTGCGGATGAGCCGTATCACTTCATCAAGATGATCTAAAGCTATCAGGTAACCCTGTAAAATATGCGCTCTTTTTTCAGCCTCTTTCAATTCAAACTGAGTGCGCCTTACCACTACTTCATGCCTGAATTCTACAAACTCAGCGATCATATCTTTCAGGTTCAGCACTCGTGGCCGTCCCTTTACAATAGCTACATTATTAATGCCAAAAGATGTTTGCAGGTCTGTATGCTTATAAAGCATATTGATCACAACATTGGCAATGGCATCACGCTTCAGATCAAGTACAATGCGCGTACCATCTTTATTGGACTCGTTATTAACGTGAACAATACCATCGACCACTTTATTGTTTACCAGCTCTCCTATACGGTTGGTCAGCGCATCGCGGTTCACCTGGTAAGGTACTTCGGTAATTACCACCTGCTCACGGCCACTGGGTTTTGTATCTACCTGCACCCTTCCTCTTACAACCACTCGCCCACGTCCGGTGTGCATGCCCGCTTTAATCCCTTCCATACCATAAATGATACCGCCGGTAGGAAAATCGGGCGCTTTCACATGCTGCATCAGTTCATCCACACTTATTTCGTTATTGTCGATATAAGCAACACAACCATCAATTACCTCACTCAGATTATGGGGCATGATGCTGGTAGCCATACCTACGGCAATACCACTTGAACCATTTATCAGTAATTGCGGAATACGTGTGGGCAGTATAGTGGGCTCTTTTTCTGAGTCATCAAAATTGAGCTGGAAGTTTACTGTATCTTTTTCGATATCATCCAGCATATGCTCGGCAAGTTTTTGCAGCCTTACCTCCGTGTATCGCATAG
>DAOLFI010000486.1:0-3664 GCA_035326385.1 Niabella sp. | reverse complement strand
CACATTGGCGCCAAGCACTGCTTCTTTTTCTACAATCACACCTTCTACCACTATAGAGCGGCTGCCCAGGAAACAGCCATCTTCAATAATAACCGGGCTTGCCTGCAAGGGTTCCAGCACCCCGCCAATACCTACACCGCCACTCAGGTGCACGCCTTTACCAATCTGCGCACAGCTGCCTACCGTTGCCCAGGTGTCCACCATAGTTCCTTCATCCACATAAGCGCCGATGTTCACATACGATGGCATCAGCACTACATTCCTTGCAAGATACGAGCCATAACGCGCCACAGCATGAGGAACCGCACGTACGCCCAGCTTTTCATAATCTTTTTTCAGCAACATTTTATCATAAAACTCAAATGGCGGCACGTCCCATGTTTGCATAGGCTGTATAGCAAAATACATCAGTATAGCCTGCTTTACCCATTCGTTAACTTTCCATTTGTTCGCTGCTTTTTCAGCAACCCGTAAATTTCCTTTGTCCAGCGCTTCAATTACTTCTCTTACGGCATCGCTGTATTTCTTTGTTTTCAATAGCTCCCTGTCGGCCCAAGCCTCTAAAATTAAATCTTGCATAATAAAATTTTGTGGGGGCAAAGATAGCTGTGAATGGTCAAAAGACAATGGTCAATAGTCAATGGTTATCTTTGCGCCATGAATATTGGTTTTGATGCTAAAAGGGCTTACCACAATGGAACCGGCCTCGGCTTTTTTAGCCGGGTAATGATAAAATTGCTGGCTGCTTATTATCCAGCTAATGAATATTATTTATTTAACCCAAAGCCCGGAAAGCTGTTCAAATCCGAAACAGCTAATATTCATGAAATCCTGCCTCAATCTCCGTTGCACAAAATACTGAGTAGCGCCTGGCGCAGCAAATGGGTAACCAGGGATCTTAAAAGACTGCATATAGATCTCTACCATGGCCCCAGCCAGGAAATACCCATTGGGATTCCTAAAACAGGAATTCCTTCTGTTGTTACTATTCATGATCTTTTTCCGGAGCTATACCCTAAGGATTTTAAGCCTATTGATGTAAAAATATATCGTACCAAACTGAGGTATGCCTGCCGCAATGCCAGCAAAGTAATGGCCATCAGCGAAGAAACAAAACAGCATATTATAAGGCTGTATGGCACTGACCCCTCAAAGGTAGAGGTAGCCTACCAAAGCTGCGACCCCATTTTTAACGTTATGGAAAGCGAAGAAAAAAAAGAGGAAGTCCGTGAAAAGTATCAGCTGCCGGATCAGTTCTTTCTGCATGTGGGCACCATCATCGAAAGAAAAAACCTGCTGAATATATGCAAAGCCTTACACCTGGTTCAAAAAGAAATACCCCTGCCCCTGGTTGTGGTAGGTAAAGGCGGAGCCTATAAGGAAAAGGTAAAGCAATATCTTTCTGAAAATAATTTAGAACACAAAGTGATCTTTCTTTCAGATGAGTTAGCTGCTGCAGGAAAAAAGCCCTTTATAGAAACCGAAGATTTCCCTGCATTATACCAACTATCCAGTGCTATGATCTATCCTTCTTTTTATGAAGGATTTGGAATGCCTGTTATTGAGGCTATGTCCGGAGGAGTGCCTGTAATTACTTCTACCACATCATGTATGCCCGAGATTGCAGGCGATGCTGCTTTTTTAGCTGATCCTGAAAGCCCTGAAGCAATGGCCGAAGGATTCAGAAAGTTTTATGGTGATGCTGCCTACCGGCAACAGGCTATTGAAAAAGGTTTTCAGAATGTAAAAAGGTTTGCCCGGGATGCTTATGCACAGTCAATAATGAATATTTATCAATCGGCAGGAATGGGAGCTGGTAAATGGTAAGTAGTGAGCAGGAAACTGGGGTTAATTCAAACAAGAGCTATGGACTTTGAAGAAGATATAAAAGAAGCTATTGAAGTATTGAAGAACGGAGGCACTATACTTTATCCTACCGATACCGTTTGGGGTATTGGCTGTGATGCCACTAACGAAGCGGCTGTTAAAAAAGTATATGAGCTGAAAAAACGTGATGATAGTAAAGCCCTGATTGTGCTGGTAGCTACAGAGCGTGATGTAATGCAATATACAGCAGCTGTAGATCTTAGCCTGTTCGATTACCTGGACACCATCACCAAGCCTACAACGGTTATTTATGAAAACGGCCTGGGCTTTGCCGAAAATTTATTAGCCGGCGATGGCAGCATTGCTATCCGGATATGCAATGAAGATTTTTGTAAAGCGCTTATTAAGCGGTTTGGGAAACCCATTGTATCTACATCGGCCAATATATCAGGCGAACCGGCTGCCCCTGATTTTTCTTCGATCAGCGAAACCATAAAATCGGGAGTGGATTACTGTGTACAATACAGGCAGGATGATCATCAGCCTGTACAACCCTCTGCCATTATACGATGGAAAAACGGAGCAGTGGAAGTGATCAGGAGTTAAAAAGGAATCTAAACTCGTTTATCTTTGTCCCGCATGGAAATTGAATTGAACGACCAGGAAAATTTCATTATTGATATCATAGCTAAAGCAGCACAGGAGCTTAACCTCGAAAGCTACCTCGTAGGCGGCTTTGTGCGCGATAAACTGTTAGGCCGTCCCACAAAAGATGCTGATATAGTTTGTGTGGGAGATGGTATTAAGCTGGCAACTGTGGTTGCGAAAAAGTTTGATCCGGTACCGCGTGTCAGTTTCTTTAAAAATTTCGGAACAGCACAAATAGTGCCCTTTCTGGAGGGAGGGAGATCCTTCGATATTGAATTTGTTGGTGCCCGTAAAGAAAGCTACCAGCGTAACAGCCGCAAGCCGGAGGTAGCACCGGGCACACTTGAAGATGATCAAAAAAGGCGCGATTTTACGATCAACGCGCTGGCTATCAGCTTAAACAAAGACAACTTTGGCAGGTTGGTAGACCCGTTCGACGGAATAAAACATCTTGAAGAAAAAATAATAATCACTCCGCTTGAACCGGAACAGACCTTTAGTGATGACCCGTTGCGTATGATGCGCGCTATAAGGTTTGCCACACAATTAAACTTTACCATTGCAGGCGAAACTTTACTAGCCATTACCGAACAGGCAGAAAGAATAAGGATCATTTCGCAGGAAAGGATCACAGACGAACTGAACAAAATAATCCTGTCACCCAAACCATCCATTGGTTTTGATCTGTTGTATAAAACAGGTTTATTAAAGATCATCTTCCCTAAAATGGTGGCTTTAGCCGGCGCTGAATATATTGATGGGCACGGGCACAAGGATAATTTTTACCATACCCTGCAGGTGCTGGATAATGTAGCAAAAAAATCTGATGACCTGTGGTTGAGATGGGCCGCCATCCTGCACGACATTGCAAAGCCGGCTACCAAAAAATTTGAAGAGGGGCATGGCTGGACTTTCCACGGTCATGAAGTTGTAGGCGGAAAAATGGTTCCTAAAATTTTCAACGTGCTCAAACTGCCTGGCAATGAAAAAATGCGTTTCGTAAAAAAGCTGGTTGAGCTACACCTGCGCCCCATCAGCCTTACCAAAGAAAATATTACCGATTCTGCCATTCGCCGCCTGTTATTTGATGCAGGGGAGGATTTTGATGCGCTCATGATGCTTTGTGAAGCCGACATTACCAGTAAAAACAAACAAAAAGTAAAGCGCTACCTGGAAAACTTTAAGCTGG
>DAOLFI010000485.1:0-3667 GCA_035326385.1 Niabella sp. | reverse complement strand
AATCAATGCTGTTCTTTGCTTTGTAAGTGGATTGTAAATATACCCATTATATTTTATTGATGGAGGAGGCTCAACCAGTGTTTGAGTTACTGGTAGTTCATATATAGGGGGAACTGTACTTACCACATCCATCTCAGATCCATTACCAGATATAGTATCTTCTTCTATTTCAATCTCATTAAAAAAGGGATCAGCATAATTGTCAGCAAGAAGTGCATAAGCGGTATCTGTGTTTTTCCTAGGAAGTGGTTTATATACCTCTTGTGATACAGGCATACCATCATCAGACAACCCACTAACCATTTTATAGATGATTAATCCCCAAATCAGCATTACCAAGCCAATAAGCATGTACTTTGTATTAGGATTGTTCTTCAAAACTTAAATCTATCTGGTTTTATAATATATTTTACCTACCATAGCTATTGTATAATTAATGTCCTGGGATTACTATACACACTGCTGTACAACCCATTGATTGCCCTCACCCGCCATTGGTATTGTCGCCCCTTTTTTAAAGTCACTTCTATGAGATTATCAGCTGCAATTGTATCTGTATGTAGGATTACTATGGAATCAAACCAGGGAGAAACGATCTGTAACTGGTAATCTGACAACGGCCTAATATGTTCCCAGGCAAACTTTTGCACACTATCAGCACTCACCACGCTATCTGAAGGCGCCACTAGTATTACAAGTTCCTTACTGACGTCTTGGTCAAGGATATCATCACAACTATATAAAGCCATAATGACAGTCAAAGTAATTAACCCCGGTATATAATGGTATTGTTTAGCCATTTGAACAATTATTTTTTGATCACATTTTGTACATAAAAAGCACAGTTCAATTCAAAATCTTCCCCTCTCTCAGTTTTCTTTTTTTGAAAATCAAGAGAAGCTATCCTGCAAATCTTATTAACCTGCTCTAATTCATAAATCAGCTTCAAAACACTCTTAAAATCGCCCTGCACTACTACCCTTCTTGTCCAGACATTTTGTGCACTTAACCCAAGGGGCTTATACTCTTTAAAGTTAAGGCCCAACTCGTTACAGCTTAGGTTCATTGTCGCAATCACTTGGGCATCCATAACAGTGCTGTCAAGCGTGTACTTCTTTTTCCAGCCGTTAACTGCTGCCAATTTTAAATCGTAAATAGCAACGCTATCTTTTCTTAAAAGGCTTAACTGTGCTTTTTCCTTGTTATTATGAAACTCGCTAATCGTTCTAAATGTTTTTTTGAAGGCAAGCAGATAACAAATTATGAACAAGGGTAGTACAGACCATAATAGCAAATGCCACTTACTCCTGTAGTCATTTTTTCCTGATATATCAAAGTACTTCAGCATTATGTACTCTTATGATTGTATTATTATTTCTATTATAAAAGTAGCGGCTGCTATTTCAGCCTTATATATATAGTTTTTAAGGGCCACTGCCTGGATACCATTTATATTTTTTACTGCCCTGCTAAAAGTTTCTAGCTCAGTAGGATTTATAGATTCGCCCGATATCAAAATCTTCTCTTGTGTAAAACTATAATCGTTAATGCTGACATTTTCATGTAAGGGAGCAGCTTGTATGCCCGTAAGACTTATGGAAGGAGGAATTAATGCAGCCACTCTGTCTATAAAATAACCATGCATGGTAACCCGATTCCAACCCGACCGCATAAAAAAGTTATAGGACGAATCCACACCGGTGTTGGCATCAAGACTGTGTTGGAGTTGAGCATTGGCCATTGCATTACTTTGGACCAGCGCATTGTTTTTAGAATAGTAATGGTTGAAAACAAAAAAATTGATTAGCAATAAAGTAAGCGTGGTTACAAGTACTGCCCAGCCGGTAAATTTGAAAAACTTATAGTACACATAGTCTTTTTGAAGATAATTGATCTCGGAGGTTTTAATATCACTATGCGCCCTGTCTGCGGGTATAGACATCAGGTTCAGAGCTGCGCCCAAAGCCAGCACCTCGTTAGTATTATAATACATTTCACCTATTTCTATTTCTTTATAGATAGCGGGCTTATAATTCTCTTGGATTACTGAAACAATTTTTCTCTCTTTAACGTCTATACGCAATGTTGGTGCATGAAGTTCAATAAACTCTCTGTACATAAAAGTAAGCACCGTATTAACAGGATTGGTGCCTAATGTCAGCGCCATAATCCTAATACCTATATCGCTAATCTCCTTAATCACCCCCTCTATGAAAGCTCTTCTGGCTATATAAACGATATTGTCTTCGCTATCAATATCGTGAAAGGTATATAGAAAATCATGAGGGTTGGTACCGGGAAATAAATTGCTGACCAGGTTATCTGTTAGTTTCCCTTTATTGGTACGCATCAGCACTCCTTTACCATTTAATGTAACAGCAACCGGTATATTTTTAGGTAGCTTATTTGACAGGTCTTTAAAATAGATTATCCGTTCTATAGCTTTCACCTTAGTAATCCTACCTTTTAATATTTTCAGATGAACTCCGCTAATTATCATACTTCCATCATCCATAAAATGGATATCAAGGCCGATGGCCTGCTGTATGGTAGTGATATTATTTCGGATAAAACGAATCACAAAAATTAATTATATATAATTGTAGGCCTGATAAACACTATTGATACAACTTTTGTATTTCTGTTAGTTCTTGAACTAAATAACCATTTGAGTACAGGAATTCGGCTCAGAAAAGGTATTCCGGAGGCGCTTTCCCCTTTTTCCGTTCGTTCAATGCCACCCAACAATACCATATCATCATTTTTTACCCTTATTGTTGAATTGAATTTACTGGTTGAGGTAGGTGGTGGTGTTTTAATATCAGTTTCTGCAGTGAAATTAGTAATATCCATTTCCATATTAAGCGTTACATCTTCGTCTGCAGAAACAAAAGGCTTTATAGATAAGTAAAGGTTGGCCTCTACAGGATAAAACTGCTGGGTTTCAATAACCGAGGGAGTTAATGAACCCACTGTATTCTGCGTTGATACTGCATAATACCGGGTACTGCCAATGCTTAAAGTAGCCGGGTGACCATTTAATGTGGAAAGCTTTGGTGTTTGCCTTGCTTCTACATTATCCAGTTGCTCCATTGCCTGTAAAGTAACATAAAAATCAGGCGTTACGTGGCCCAGGTTAAAGATATTATTTAGACCTACCTGGTCAATAAAACGGTTAATACTGCGTGAACTTAATGTGAAGTTTAGACCATTAAGCAGAGTGCCTCCAATCGGTATAGAATCGCCTGGCGTACTGACACCAGCTTTTATACCGGCCTGAGTACTCCGTCCCTTTGTTACGTCCATTATAATTACCTCTATGGTTACCATCGGCACTTTCCGATCTATTTGCCTTACCAAAGCCTCTATTTTATTGATCTGGGGTTCAGAGCCGGTTACCAAAAAAGCGTTCAATTCGCTGAATTCTTTTAAAGTCAACTCTTTTTTCAGATCGTCCGGTAAAAAATGCCCTAATGAGTCCACGCTCCTGTGATGCAGCTGAACCAGGCGCTGGCTTTTGATACCATCAAAATTCCTTTCACCAATCATGTATACTTCGTTCTCTTTAGAAAAAGAATAGGGCGTTCCTAACAAAATTTTATTCAAAGCCTGTGCATAGGTGAGATTGCTGGCTTCGGCAGTTATATTCCCCTTCAGCTCTGCATAT
>DAOLFI010000484.1:0-3669 GCA_035326385.1 Niabella sp. | reverse complement strand
GGGTAAAAAATAAAAACCGCCAATGGAACTACGGTCAGGTGTATGATGGTAAGCAGGTATATAAACGGCAGGTCGCGCTTTTCTTTTATGAAACGCAGCCAGAACCGGTCATATAAGTTTAAATTTTTAGATGTATAAACAGGATCTGTCAGCGCAGATAAATCTTTCATCAATATATATTTAGTTGACCACTATTGATCCGGAAGATCCCGGATTATCCGGAGCGGGCAGTTTGTGATAGTCAAACGAGACTACATTAATAATTCTCTTTCAGAGCTATTTATCATGTTTGCTTCATACCGACCTTTTAAAATGTAATTATTATATTTTGGAAGATAGTCATTTAATCTGGTATCCCCGTCATTCATTAATCGGAAGTTGTTAAATATTAGCTATTGTTAACCCATTCCCGGCAGGTTATACCGGGAAAAAAGCAGTATATTGAGGATCTGTTAATTTTTTTACTGATTGCTTTACTGTTTTGCTAAGGCGGCTAAGCCTTTACTTAAACAATAACACATGAAGTTTGCTTCTCTCATTACAGGAACAGGGGCTTATATACCCACCGAAATACAGAAAAACACTGAGTTTTTGAGCCATACGTTTTATGGACCTTCGGGGCAGCCCCTTCTTACTCCAACAGGGACCATTATTGAAAAATTTAAAAATATAACCGGCATCGCCGAAAGGCGTTATGCGCCGTCACATATCAATGCAGCGGATATGGCTGCCATTGCTGGCTCGCAGGCACTCATAAATAGTGATCTTGATGCTGAAACGCTGGATCAGATTGTGGTAGCACATAATTTCGGTAATGTGGCTTATGGCACTATTCAGTCGCAAAATGTGCCCTCGCTTTCCTGCAGGGTAAAGCATATATTAGGTATTAACCGGCCGGAGTGTATAGCATTTGATGTGATGGCCGGCTGCCCCGGGTGGCTGCATGCCGTTATTCAATCCCATGCCTGGTTTACGGCGGGTATGGCTCAAAGAGTATTGCTGATAGGTACTGAAACGTTGTCGCGGGTAATTGACCCTGCCGACAGGGACAGTATGATCTTTTCAGATGGCGCGGGTGCTGTTGTAATGGAATACCAGCCTATACATGGCAGCAACGCCGGCATCCTGGGCTGCTGTTCACAAACCCACAGTATAGAAGAGCTTAACTATATCAATATGGCCGGCAGCTACAGGCTCAACGGGGATGATGCAGTGTATATTAAAATGAAAGGCAGGAAAGTGTATGAGTATGCCTTAAAGCACGTGCCGCTTGTTATGAAGGAATGCCTTGATAAAAGTGGTATTACCGTCAGCGAAGTGAGCAAGATACTGATCCATCAAGCCAATGAAAAGATGGATAAAGAAATTATAGAAAGGTTGTATGAACTATACGGGGTGGTACCCCGGCCCAATGTAATGCCCATGAGTATTCAATGGCTGGGAAACAGTTCGGTGGCTACTATTCCAACATTATACCATCTGATAAGAAATAATAAAATAGCAGACCATGAAATTTCAGAAGGAGATGTTCTTCTTTTTGCATCTGTGGGAGCAGGAATGAATATTAATGCCGTTTGCTACAGGGTTTGATTACCTGCAAATACTTTATCTTTTTGTGCGTATATTCCTACCTCCGGGGGCGATAGAATAAGAGTGCGAGGCGAGAACACCTCACACAGTTTTCTCTGCAATAGTGGATTTGTCTTACATCCGTTTCAAAAAGAAAAACGGTTACTTGAAGTATTATGCCTATCTTTGTATTGTTAATTTGAGTTACTGCTCTATTGTAAGCACCTGCTTTTTCAGCTTTTCCGCTTTCTATATTTGCCTTTCTCGAATCATTTATCATTATTTAAATTTACTAAAATGAACATTTTCGTGTCCAACCTTGGGTACAGCTTCACCAGTGAAGATCTTTCTGAATTATTTTCAAATTACGGGCAGGTGGATTCGGCCCGTGTGATTACCGACAAATTTACCAGGCAAAGCAAAGGATTTGGTTTTGTTGAAATGTCTGACGACGACGCTTCCAAGGCTATCAAAGACCTGAACGGTTCTATGCAGGACGGTCGCTCTATTAAAGTAATGGAAGCCAGGCCAAGAGAAGAAAAGCGCAGCTATTCTAATCGCTGGTAAACACAGGGCCGGTTTCAGTTATCAAAAAAATAAAATTATTATATGGATATCGCTTCAATAGAAAAGTTCTTAGATACAAATGCTAAAAACGCTAAAGCAGTAAATGTACATTTTAAAGACCGATCAACTGTAACCGGCATTTTTGTTTCCTTAAAGGATCATGGAGAGCTTAAAGCCAAAAATTTCTGGCGTTTGGTCAGCGCTAAAAATGTAGAGCAGTGGAAGGCAACCAAAAATGTTGAATTATCACGCTTATTTAACGGTGCAGCATTTACAAGACTAAGCGTTACAAAATAAATGCTATACCGCATATTTTTATTTAATCTTTAAAGCAAATTAATGGCAGGAACCTGGAACAAAAGAGAAAGAGAACAGAAAAAGAAAAATTTAAAAAAACAGAAAGAAGAAAAAAAACTGGAACGGAAAGAGAACTCATCAAAAGGTAAAAGCCTGGATGAAATGCTGGCCTATGTTGATGAATACGGCAACCTTTCTGATACACCACCGGAGAGAAACCCCCAGGCCGTAGAAGATATTCCGCCCACAGTTGCTAACAGCAATGCGCTCCGGCAGGATGATCTGCCCAGGACAGGATTTATTACCTTTTTTGACAGCAAGAAAGGATATGGATTCATCAAAGATCGTCAAACCCAGGAAAGTATTTTCGCTCATGTTAATGCGTCCAATGTTGAATTAAAAGAAGGACTGTCAGTAACCTACGAGGTGGAGAAAGGGCCCAAGGGTTTGGTTGCTGTTAATATTTCTATGTAGTTGTATTCCCTCTTTAGGTATCCATCTTCAAAAAGGCCGTCTTAAAAGTTGATTTGATTGTCATATTGAGGCACAAAATAATTGCTAATTAACTTTTAAAATGACAAAAACGAATGTCGTGCTGTGTCCCGATAACTATAGGGGATGTCGCAGCATGGTTCGATAGTAACATGTCCCCTTGGACAGGCGCTCCAAAAAAGTCCTTAGAACAGGGTGACATTTGATTATTACATTTTAAATAGGATGCGGTTAACAGCCCGCAGCATCTTTATCAGTCCCTGTAAAAAAGATGAGGGAACAATACGTAACGTCATCATTCCCCTATCTGTTTTTATAGCCTGAATTTATTCACCGGTTATCTCCTCTTTCTTTTTCTTCCAGCTTCTATGGCTGGCGCCGTCCATTTTTACGATCTTAGGGGTAAAAGGACCACCAATCTGCACCAGCGCTTTTTGCTATTGCATAACAGTATGAATATCCTTGTAAGCAAACGGAGATTCATCTAATCCTCCCCCCAGCAGTTTTACACCAAATTTTTTCAGTTCATCCCTGAACTGTTTATCAGTAACGGACTGTATAGCCCGGGTACGACTCATTTTACGCCCGGCCCCATGCGATGCAGAATTCACGGCAGCTGTTTCACCTTTACCTTTTACAATAAACCCATCGGCGGTCATGCTGCCGGGGATAATACCCAGCACATCTTTACCGGCAGGAGTGGCGCCTTTACGGTGCACAATCACCTCTTTACCATCCAGCATT
>DAOLFI010000483.1:0-3694 GCA_035326385.1 Niabella sp. | reverse complement strand
TACCAACTACAAAACACATGAGTTGGTACAGCGTATCCATCAAATTGAGTTCACCCTTGTGAACAGTGAACCGGATGCTTTTTTCCTGGAAAACTCACTGATAAAACAATTTCAGCCGCGTTATAATATCAACTTAAAAGATGATAAGTCTTATCCCTATATTGTAATAAAAAATGAAAACTTCCCCCGTGTATATTTAACCAGGCAGCCGGCAGATGATGGTTCTGAATACCTGGGCCCATACACTTCTGTATTCAGAGTGCGTGAGCTGCTGGAGTTTATACGCCGTACCATTCCGCTGCGCACCTGCACATTAAACCTTACAAAAAATAATATTGAAAAAAAGAAGTTCAAAGTCTGCCTTGAATATCACTTAGGCAATTGTAAAGGGCCCTGCGAAGGGTTGCAGACCAAAGAGGATTATGACGAAAGTATCCGCCAGGTAAGAAATTTGCTGAAAGGAAATCTTTCGCCGGTTATAAAGCAGTTTAAAGAAGAAATGAAGGCGCTGGCAGCCAGCCTGCAATTTGAAAAAGCAGCATATATAAAAAAGAAAATTGAATACCTGGAGGATTATTATCAGTCTAAAACAGTGATAACCGGTTTAAAAGGCGGCGATAAAGATGTGTTCAGCATTATTAAAAACAATGACATTGCTTATGTAAATTACCTGATGGTGCGTAGCGGTACTATTGTACAAACACAAACCAATAAGCTGGAAATACATCTGGATGAGCCGGCTGAAGAA
The DNA here is from genome assembly GCA_035326385.1 of Niabella sp. GTDB lineage: Bacteria > Bacteroidota > Bacteroidia > Chitinophagales > Chitinophagaceae > Niabella. Next base: position 2,946 of record DAOLFI010000483.1, on the reverse strand, counting down.
ATCCTGGTATATGCGATAGAAAGATTGCGCGATACTTTTAAAAGTGATGCCAGGGAAATTGTAGTGCCTTTCCCCATCGATTATACCGCGGAAGAAGTGGAAATTATTGTTCCCAAGGCCGGTGACCGGAAAAAGTTAATTGAGCTTTCAGAAAAGAATGCAAATTATTTTATTGAAGAATTAAAGAATAAGGAACGTCTGAAGATAAGCAGGAATGTGGACCAGGTAAAGATTTTAGAACAATTGCAAACAGACCTGCAGCTACAGGAATTACCGGTTCACATTGAATGTTTTGATAACTCCAATTTCCAGGGGAGCTATCCTGTAAGCGCAATGGTGTGTTTTAAGAACGGCGTGCCCAGCAAAAAAGATTACCGTCATTTTAATGTAAAAACGGTGCAGGGTATCAATGATTTTGCATCCATGAAAGAAGCAGTGTACCGCCGTTATAAAAGATTAAAAGAAGAGCAGCAGGATTTTCCGCAGTTAGTAATCATCGACGGAGGTAAGGGGCAGTTAGGAGCAGCAATGGAGGCTGTTGAAGAGTTGGAGCTGCACGGTATGATTACTTTAGTGGGTCTTGCCAAGAACGAGGAAGAAATATTTTTCCCGGGAGACCAGGAATCGCTGAAACTGCCTTATAATGGCAGCAGCCTTAAATTTATCCGGTTTATACGCGACCAGGTACACCGCTTCGGCGTTACTTTTCACCGCCAGAAAAGGAGTAAAGGGACATTTAAAAATGAGCTGGAAGATATAAAAGGTATCGGGAAATCTACAGCGGATATACTTTTGAAAGAGTTCCGGTCTGTAAAGAATATACGTGAGAAAAATCCCGAAGAAATTGCTGTTGTTATTGGGCATGCAAAGGCGAAAATTGTATGGGAGTATTTTCACAATGCTGGCAAACCAAAAAATGAATAACCGAAATCAGGGGATTGAAATTTTTTATCTTATTTATTTTTTGTTTTTAAAGCCTGAAGGGCTGAAATGATTATATAAAGTGAGTTGTTATTTTTCACAGAATCACGTAGGGATGACATTATTAATCCAGTCATTCAAACAAATATTTTCGTCTTGGTCGTTATTATCATCGACCGATCCTTTTTGGGCAGTGCTTTTACGCAGATAACACCTGTAAGGGCAAAATCAGGAAATTTAAACTTTATCCAGCTTCAGGTACCCGATGTGCAATTCATCTTCTATCAATCCTTCTTCTTTAGAAATAACAATTGCAAATCGGTCTTTTTGTGCGGCCGGTAAAATATCCTCCACATTCAACACTTCATCCACATCCACGCCATACTTATTGTCTACATGGCTGACCCCTTTCTTGTCATGCGTATTGTAGTCCTTATAAAAGCTGGTCTGTTTGGCGTTTTGAATGGCTTTGGCCATATCATCAGCAACCGTTAATAATTTGTAATGATGTTCTTCAAATGAGCCTGGCAGATATCCGCCCAGGTTAATGAAGAAAAGATTTTGGTTTTTAGGGACAGCAGATGCTTTTTCTGTTATAGATATGCTATATCCTTCAACAGCGGTTACTTCGCGCCAGCTGTCGATATGAATTTTTCCTGCACCGGGCCAGAACGCTTTTATATCCGGCACTATATCCTGCAGGTTTTTACCAATGCAGAAGAATACATCATGTTGCTCTGCATGCCTACCCGGAGGCGTACAGCCAAGCAAAAGATAAAATAGCTTATAGCTCATTTCAGTTGTTTTAATAAATCTTCTATATGAAACACGGGTTGTCTACATGCATAATTTTCACATAGAAAAATAGACAGCGACTTATCAGAGATCTTATCCTTCAACAGGGGATAGTTACTATCTGCTTTGGTTGATGCCATGATAATACTGAAGGGTAGGAGTGTATGTAAAAGCTGGTCCAGGGCTTCTCTGTAATCGCCTATTAATACAATTTCCCTGGTTCCTTTTATGGATTGATATAAGGCGTCCAGCCAAACGCCAAAGGAGGTGGGGTATTTTACGGCAACATTACTCAATCCTGTAATCATACTTTGTGCCCGCTGCCGCCACAGATCATTGTCGAACAAAATACCGAGTTCGAGCAAATTCAGTGCCATTACAGCGTTGCCGCTTGGCGTGGCGCCATCGTACACTTCTTTTTTCCTGACAATAACATCCTGCTGATGTTGGGGGGTGTAATAAAAATACCCGCCGGGCTCTGAAAAATCTCTAATGACTTTTTCGCAAAGGGTTCGCGCTTTGGATAAATAATTAGTATCAGCGGTTATACGGTACAATTGTAAAAGCGCCTGGATAAGATGTGCATGGTCGTCTAAAAACGCCGGGAATTTTGCCGTATCATTTTTCCACACATGTTTCAGGTTGCCATCGGTATCATCAAATGCTTCCAGCAAGAATTGCATATTCTCAACAGCTTTTTGCTTATAATGCCCGTTGCCCGTTACCGTATAAGCCTTGCTGTAAGCAGTGTTCATTAAGGCATTCCAGCTTAAGATCACTTTATCATCTAATGCCGGATGTACTCTTTTTTCGCGTTCTTTCAATAATTTCTTGTTGCATTTTTCAATTAACTCCTGCAAAGTTGGTGTATCAATGTCCTGCTTTTCGGCAAAGGATGGCAAGGGCTCTAACACCCGTAAAATATTGGTGTGCTCCCAGTTGCCCTGCTCCGTTATATCGTAGTAAGCACAATAGAGCGCTGCATCGGTACCTAAAATATTTTGCACTTCTGCCCGGTTCCACACATAAAATTTCCCTTCCACGCCTTCGCTGTCTGCATCTAATGCGGCATAGAAGCCACCTGAGGCATGCTGTAATTCTCTTTCCGCAAATCCAATAGTATGCTCAATGGCGGTCTTATACTTTTCGTTCTTAGTGTTCAGGTATGCTTCGCTTAAAACCGAGACCAGCAAAGTGTTATCATACAGCATTTTTTCAAAATGCGGCGCC
>DAOLFI010000482.1:0-3701 GCA_035326385.1 Niabella sp. | reverse complement strand
TTTCACGCCCCGGAGCCTGGTAAAATATGCCATCAATAAAGATCATACTTTTCGCGCTTCCATTGGCACCGGATGGAGACAGGTAAACCTGTTCAGCGAGCAGGCCATGATATTAGCCACCTCCCGCAACATCGAATTTGTAGAACCGTTGAAACCTGAAAGGGCCTTGAACTGGGGCCTTAGCCATACCTGGCGTTTTACGGGCGAAGCTATAGCAGGTACAGTAAGCGCCGATTTTTACAGTACCATTTTCAGCAACCAGTTCTTTCCTGATTATGATGTAGATCCATCAAAGATCATTATCCGCAATTTTACAGGCCCTTCCAAATCCAATGGTCTGCAAGTGGAGTCTTCGGTTACTTTATACAAACAACTGGAAGTTCGGGGTGCTTATAATTACTTAGATGTGTACCAGCAGAAAAACGGCAAAAAAATGGCATTGCCCTTCAATCCCCGGAACAGGGCCATGTTTGCGGCGTCCTATCGTACGTTCAATAACAAATGGCAGGCAGATGTAAATGCTCATTGGTTCGATAAAATGCGGCTGCCCGACACATACACAAACCCTGAACCTTACCGCCGGTCTTCTCATTCTATGCCTTATGCTACATTGAATGCTCAGGGTACTTTCCGTTTTAAAACAGTAGAGTTGTACGCCGGTTGTGAGAATATTTTTAATTATGTGCAACCTAACCCTATTATCAGTGCCGATAGTCCTTTTGGTCAGTACTTTGACCTTTCATCAGTTTGGGGGCCAACAAGAGGAAGAGAGTTTTATATGGGAATAAGGTACAGTATCAGATAATCATCTGTATGCAAATAAAGTAAGTTGATTAACTGCATAATATTAAAGCATTTTCCTGTCGGGATACCACACATTTAAAATAATATACTATTGTCTTATTTTATGGTATCTAGGCGTGGAATGTTAACTGCAGTTGTCGTTATTATTTTAGATTCATCTTTCTTGGTGTTAGCATATCAATTTTTATAGCAAAATTCTCCATCACAATAATTGTATCCTACATCGTATTGCCATTAAAAATTGTAAACTTTAACGCAAAAAATAATGCAAACGATTGCCGGAAAATTTGTTCCAGTAATGATAACGCCTTTTAATCTGAAGGCCGATATTGATTTTGATGCAGTGAACAGCCTGATAGATTTTTACCTGCAGGCGGGTGTAAGAGGGATCTTTGCCAACTGTCTTAGCAGCGAAATGTTCAGCATCAGCGAAGCGGAAAGGCTGCAGCTTACCAGGCATATTGTAGATTACGTAAATGGTCGTGTGCCGGTTGTGGCAACAGGTTCTTTTGGTCTCACTATTGAAGATAAGGCAGACTTTACCAAACGTATATATGATACGGGTGTGGATGCTGTAATATTGATCACCGGGCATTACGCTAAAGTGGATGAAGATAATGAGGTGCTGTTGCAGAACTTTGAAAAAATGTTTAGCCTTACCGGCAATATCCCTTTGGGAATGTACGAGTGCCCGGCACCCTATAAACGCATTATAGAAGCAGATGTGTTTAAGAAACTGCTCGAAGCCGATCGCCTGGTATATCATAAGGATACTTCTATTACGCATGAAAATGTAAAAGCCAAATTAGATATATTAAAGCAGGTTCCCAACAGGCTTGAGTTTTATGATGCGCATACCCCTAACGCCATGTTTAGTTTGCAGAATGGGGCAATAGGTATGTCGTCTATATCGGGTAATTTTTATCCTGAAGTTTTGGTGTGGATGGTAAAAAATGCCAATAATCCTGACAGGCAGGAAGATATAAAGTGGTTGCAGGAGGAACTCACAGCAGTGGATCCCATGATACATATTGCCTATCCTATGAGTGCCAAATATTTTTTACAGAAAAGAGGCCTGCCGGTACGAACTATCAGTCGCGCTTATGCCTTACATTTAACACCCGAACAAAAACAGGAAGTGGATGCCTTATATAATAAGTTTTTGAGCTGGTGCGAAAGGTTAGGTATAGAACCAGTGGCTGCTCAAAGCCTGGCATAATTTTAAAATCAATCAGGATACACAAACAGTAATTAGTGGAACTTACCAATAATCTTAAAATATTCTTTCCGGGCAAGCTGGTTTTTGCCAATGGATGCCTGGATCAGCTGGCAGAGGAAGTACAGGAGCTGGTACCTGAAAAAGTATTTATAGCAACCATAACGCCTTTACAGGGCGCGCTTGCAGGTTTTGTGAACCGGTTAAATGATCGGGGCATAAAGGTACAAACCGATACGGGTATAGTGCAGGAACCCACTTTCAGTGATTTTGAAAGTCTGATGGGCAGGGTGCAGAGCTTTAATCCCGATGTGGTGATTGGCATTGGCGGCGGCAGTGTATTGGATGTAGCCAAGCTGGTAGCAGCTCAGCTGGAAAATGAGCAGCAGCTCAAAGATTATGTGGGCATAGGCCTGTTAAAAGGAAGAAAAAAGAAGCTGATCTGTGTACCGGCAACTTCAGGTACGGGAAGCGAGGTATCGCCCAATGCCATTTTAGTAGATGATGCGGATGGCCAGAAAAAAGGCATTATCAGTCCCTTCCTGGTTCCTGATATTGTTTATGTAGATCCTTTGCTAACAGTCTCTGTTCCGCCTGCTGTTACCGCCGCTACAGGCATTGATGCACTGACGCACTGCATGGAAGCCTACACCAATAAATTTGCACAGCCGTTTATAGATATGATGGCTTATGAGGGCATGAGGCTGATTGCCGCACATATTGAAACGGCTGTAACTGATGGGGCAAATGCAGAGGCCCGCGAAAAAGTAGCGATGGGAAGCTTATTGGGTGGCTTTTGTCTGGGCCCTGTAAATACGGCCGGCGTTCATGCTTTGTCTTACCCGTTAGGTAGCATGTTTCATTTACCACATGGTTTGTCTAACGCTTTACTGTTGCCTTATGTAATGGAGTATAATATCCCGGCTGCTTCTAAAAAATATGCAGAGGTGGCCATAGCACTGGGATGTGAAAGAAAGACCGATGATATGGCTACTGCTGCCGGAGGAGTTGAAAAGATCAGGCAAATAATAAAGGCCTGTGGTATCCCTCAAACACTGAAAGAAGTGGAGGTGCCGGAGGAGGCAATTGTTCCGATGGCTGTTGACGCTATGAAAGTACAGCGTTTGCTGAAGAATAACCCACGTGAAATTACGGAGCAGGATGCTGTAGCTATTTATAAAGCCGCGATGGGTTAAACATTAGTATTAAGAACTTCAAATTATTATTGTATTAAATGAATCCGGATAAAAAATTTAAAGGAGTGATAGTACCGGCTGTAACACCGCTTACGCCGGACTTTGATATAGACGCCGATGCAGTTCAAAAAATATTCAGCCATTTTTATGCCTGTGAAGCTTCGCCTTTTATTTTAGGTACTACGGGCGAGGCTGCATCTCTTTCTATAGCGCAAAAAAAAGATTATGTGCGTATTGCAGCTACATTTAAACAAAAAGGTACTGTTTTGTATGCGGGCATTTCTTCCAATATTGTCAGCGAATCTGTGTACTTTGCGAACTATTGTGCGGATAATGGCGTAGATGCTGTGGCAGCAACTTTACCTTCTTATTATGCGCTTACAGAAAGTCAGATGAAAATATATTTTGAGGAACTGGCAGATGCTGTCCCCATTCCGCTCATCATTTATAACATTCCGGCCACAACTCACATGAGCATCCCGCTG
>DAOLFI010000481.1:0-3705 GCA_035326385.1 Niabella sp. | reverse complement strand
GAGAAATATGTTGAGCCCATCAATTCCGATAACGCTCCTGCGCCGGTAACAGGTATTTCGGCTAAAGCATTGGCCGGCGGCGCTACAATAACTTATAAACTACCTGCAGATCCTAACCTGCGCTATGTAAAAGCGCTATATACAGTAAACGGGCAACAGCGGGAAGCAATAGCATCTCAATATACCAATACATTAACTGTATTGGGATTTCCGGATACGCTGGAACATGAAGTAAAGCTATACTCCGTAAGTAAAGGAGAGCAAATGAGCAAGGAACCTGCTATAGTTAAAATAAAACCTTTGCTGCCACCCCTAATGGAAGCGTATAATTCATTACAGGTAAAACCTACATTCGGTGGCATATCACTTACTATGCAAAACTCGTCTCAGGCAAGCCTTGCTGTAATGATATTAACACCCGACAGTACCAACAAGCTCAGCGTTCTGGAAACCTATTATATGAGTTCAGCAAATGGACTATACGCTGTAAGAGGTTTTGACAGTATCCCAACACCGTTCTCGTTTGTAGTCAGAGACAGATGGGGTAATCTGTCTGACACATTAAGCGGAACATATAAGCCCATATACGAAACCCAGATCCCTAAAAACAAATTTGCTGCCCTTAACCTTCCTACAGACACGTATGCTCCGCATTTGGTATTAGGCGCAACTTATACCATGGACAAAATATGGGATGGAAAAACAGGAAACTCACCCGGCCTGCCCATATTTCATACGGCACCTAGCGCAGAACCTATGCCTAAATGGTTTACGTTTGATATGGGCGTTAAGGTATTGTTTAGCCGTTTTAAATTATTCCACAGGCAGCCCGGAGATGTACATGCGTACAAAGCAGGCGATCCGAAACATTATGAAATATGGGGATCGGCAACAGCCCCTAATTCCAACGGAAGCTGGGATGGCTGGACAAAAATAATGGACTGCCATTCCTATAAGCCTTCGGGAGAAGCTAATCCAAATGTAACCAGTGAAGACATCAACTTTGCATGTATTCAGGGTGAGGACTTTACGTTTCCCGAAGATATACCGCCTGTAAGATACCTGCGTATTAAAATTATAGAGACATGGGGCGGAACCAGTTTTTTCTTTATTGACGAAATGTCATTCTGGGGAAACATTATACAATAAAATTTTATTTAACTGGTTAAAAGTATGAGGATGAAATATTTAAATTTGAAACTTCTTATTGGAGTTATACAGTTTACAGTAATTGCCGGATGTACGAAAATGGACCATACCTATAAGCCATTTATGGAGGGTGGAATGAAAATATATGTAGGTAAACCTACCGGTATATCAGTAGCGCCCGGCAGGAACCGGATCAAATTAGCATGGCCGGCACCTTCGGATCCAAGCATTACTACAACACGAATTTATTGGAACAATAATTCTGATTCTATAGACGTTACAACAGGCGATACGGATTCATTGAGTGTAATATTGACCAATATGACAGAAGGTACGCATAATTTTACTTTAAATACAATTGACAGCAGGGGCAACCGGTCGTTGCCATTGCAGTTTAGCGGACAGGTTTTTGGAGCAGCGTACGAGTCGTTTATTTTAAGCCGCCCGGTTACGCGTACTTCTTTTGATGGTAATAATCTTAAAGTAGAATGGGGCGGCTTGTCAGATACGGCCATCATCGGAACTAATATTATCTACAAAGATGCAAACGATGTTACACGTGATCTTTTTGTTCCGAAAACAGAAGATATAACTTCTTTATCCTCGTTCTTAAGAGGAAACATCACCTACAGAACACATTACATGCCTGTTACAGGCGGAATAGATACTTTCTATACGCCTTATACAACACAGTATATTAAAGGGTTGCCGATCAATTTGCCTAAAGCGGGCTGGAAAATACACTCGTACTCCAGTCACGATACACGGCCGGGGGCTTCTTTCCGGCCACCGGAAAACCTGCTGGATGGGAATATCACATCTATTTGGGTGAACTTCATAGGTACGCCTGCCACCGCTTATCCGCACTGGGTAGTTATTGATATGCTGGAAGTTAAAGAAAACATAGAAGGATTCTCTTTTGTACAAAGAACTCCTTTAAACGGGGCCCTGAAGGATATACGGTTAGAAGGTTCTGTAGATGGCGTTAATTTTACCAGCTATGGCTTGTTCACATTAGCAAACTCAGCAGGTATGCTATACGTAGACCTACCCAATCCCGTTAATATACGTTACTTCAAACTTACCGGGTTGAACGATTACAACAACTCGGCAAATATTTCACTGGCAGAGGCAGGTGCATTTACGAGGTAATAGATGGTGCGGGTAAACGGCCTGTAGCCGTGCTGTTAGTCATAAGTGTTTCATTAATCAAAGAAAAAGCATTAGCTTTTAGCAAAAAAGGTAATACAATTGTTGAATAATCAAAATAATCAGAAATGTTGGGTTCCAATTTAGAAAAAAGCAGGAGAAAGTTTATCAGGAATATATCATTAGCTACAGGGGGCTTAGCCTTAACTGGTGTGCCCACTATTGTTCCCTCTACAGTGTTTGGTAAAAACGCGCCAAGCAATAAGATCAATATAGGACAGATTGGCTGTGGCCGTATTGCGCGACAGCATGATTTATCTGAAACCTTTAAAAATGATATTGCGAGAATAGTGGCTATTGCAGATGTAGACAGCCACAGAAGGGATAGCGGCAAACAACTTGTAGAAGGATGGTATGCAAAAAAAACCGGCAGACAGAATTATATAGATATAAAGCTATACAATGATTATCACGATCTGCTGGCCAATAAAGATATTGATGCAGTGATCATCAGCACACCCGATCATTGGCACGCGCAGCCCGCTATGGAAGCAGCTTTGGCAGGCAAACACATCTACTTACAAAAACCAACTTCTCTTACTATAGAAGAAGGCCGCTCTATGAGCGATATAGTAAGCAAGTCAGGCGTTGTATTTCAGTTAGGCAGCCAGCAGCGCTCCGTATCGCCCTGGCCGCAGTTTAAAAGCGCCTGTGAGCTGGTACGCAATGGCCGCATAGGAAAATTGAAAGAAGTGCATGTGGGCCTTCCTGCCGATCCGCCAGGTGGCAATACTGCCGAAATGCCCATTCCCGCAGGCCTGGATTATGATATGTGGCTGGGTTCTACGCCTTATATCTATTATACACAGGACAGGGTGCACCACCCTACCGATATTGAATCAAGACCCGGATGGCTAAGGCTGGAACAATTTGGGGCCGGTATGATCACCGGCTGGGGCGTGCATCATATCGATATAGCCCATTGGGGTATGAATACCGAATTAACAGGACCAATAGAAGTATCAGGATCTGCAGATTTTCCTAAAGCCGGTCTGTGGAATGTGCATGGCGATTATGAGGTAACAGCAAAATATGCTAACGGTGTAACCATGTTTATCAATAGTAAAAATCCCAATGGTGTTAAATTTGTAGGAACCGATGGCTGGATATTTGTATCGCGCGGCAATGTGAGCGTTACAGCTACAGATCCTACAACAGGCAAAGAAAAAGAAAACGAAGCCTTTAACGCGAGCAATCCGGCTATTTTAAAATCGGTGATCAAACCCAATGAAGTGCATTTATATGACAGCCCGGAGCAGCATAAGAACTGGCTGGATTGTATCCAGAACAAGAAGCAAACTATCAGCCCTGCAGAAGTGGCGCACCGCTCCTGCAGCGCCTGCCTGG
>DAOLFI010000480.1:0-3706 GCA_035326385.1 Niabella sp. | reverse complement strand
AGACCTATTGTAGAATTTATGACCTGGAATTTTGCCGTTCTGGCATTAGACCAGATATTGAATACTGCTTCAAAGATGCTGGCAATGAGCGGCGGACAAATTTCCTGCCCTATTGTATTCAGGGGTGGCAATGGCTCTGCAGGTCAACTGGGAGCACAGCACAGCACTGCTTTTGAATCAATGTATGCGAATATACCAGGTATCAAAGTAGTTTCTCCAAGTAACCCTTATGATGCCAAAGGTTTATTAAAACAGGCAATCCGTTACGAGGAAGATCCCGTAATGTTCATGGAGAGCGAGCAGATGTATGGCGAAAAAATGGAAGTTCCCGAGGAAGAATATTATATTGAATTAGGTAAAGCCGATATAAAGAAAGAGGGAAGCGATGTAACCATTGTTTCTTTCAACAAAATGATGAAAGTGGCTTTAGGCGCCGCTGCAGAGCTGGAAAAAGAGGGCATTAGCGCTGAAGTGATAGACCTGCGCACTATCCGTCCTTTGGATGTGCCGACTATTGTGAACAGCATCAAAAAAACAAACAGGCTGGTGATAGTGGAAGAACAATGGCCTTTTGCCTCAGTTTCTTCTGAAATTACTTACAATGTGCAGAAAGATGCTTTTGATTACTTAGATGCCCCTATCCGCCGTATTACAGCAGCTGATGCGCCTTTACACTATGCTCCCAATTTAGTTGCAGCCGCATTACCTGATGTTGCCCGTACCGTAAAGCTGGTTAAAGAAGTTATGTACCAGGAAAAATAATCGGGTTAAATTTTTATATTAAAAGTCCGTGAGCTATATTTATTCGCTCATGGACTTTTTAGGTTAATATTCTGAACATAAAACCCTATACCCTGTGCCCCATAGAAATAAAACAAACGACAACGCGCCTCTGATTCTTGTAATTGATGACGAAGCCTCTATCAGGAAAACGCTGATAGAAATACTTTCTTTTGAAGGATATAAAACTCTCGAAGCCGCTGATGGAGAATCGGGTCTCAGGGTTTTTTCTGAAAATAAGGTAAATGCTGTTTTGTGCGATATTAAAATGCCCAAAATGGACGGCCTTGAATTTCTGAATAAAGCCTTACAGGTGCATCCTGATGTTCCCGTAATCATGATATCAGGCCATGGAACTATTGAAACGGCTGTTGAGGCAGTAAAAAAAGGAGCGTATGATTTTATTTCAAAGCCGCCTGATCTGAACCGTTTGCTGATCACCATCAAAAATGCGCTTGATAAAGGCACCCTTGTTACTGAAACCAAAGTACTTAAAAAAAGGATCTTTAAAGTACAGGATATTGTAGGTGATTCAGCGCCTATAATGAAAATCAAGGACACAATTGATAAAGTGGCCCCTACGGAAGCCCGTGTACTGATAACGGGAGAAAATGGTGTTGGCAAAGAGCTGGTGGCCCGGTGGCTGCACGAGAAAAGCGCCCGCAATGCAAGCCCGCTGGTAGAAGTGAACTGTGCCGCTATCCCAACGGAACTGATAGACTCTGAGCTGTTTGGTCATGAAAAAGGTTCCTTTACTTCAGCTGTTAAACAAAGGATCGGGAAATTTGAACAGGCCGATGGCGGCACGCTTTTCCTGGATGAAATAGGCGATATGAGTCTTAGCGCCCAGGCTAAGGTATTGAGGGCATTGCAGGAAGGTAAAATAACCAGGGTAGGTGCAGATAAGGATATTAATGTAGATGTAAGGGTTATTGCAGCTACCAATAAAGACCTGTTGAAGGAAGTGGAGCAGAAAAATTTCAGGCTCGATCTCTATCACCGCCTGAGTGTTATTTTGATCCATGTACCATCTTTGAACGAACGCAGGGGTGACATACCACAGCTTGTTGACGGGTTCCTGGAAAACATTTGCGCCGATTATGGCATCTCAAAAAAAGCTATTGATGATAAAGCCATAAAGCTGCTCCAGGAATATAACTGGACAGGTAATATCAGGGAGTTGCGTAATGTAGTAGAACGCCTGGTTATCCTTAGCGGTAAAACAATTGTTGAAGATGACGTTCGAAATTATGTAAATCCCAAATAATTGCATCTTTTAAATATGATAAAGGCAACTCATGCGCTGCTGCTGATCAGTACCGTTCTGTTTTCTGTAAATGCTGACGCGCAGGATCAGCTTTCAAAAATTTTAAAACATGAGCTGCAGCGGGAGTTTAGCCAGCTGAAAGCTGCCGACAGGAATGTATATTATATGAGTTACAGGGTTGATGATATTATGTCGTACCGTGTTAACTCCAGTTTTGGCGTTATTAACGCTATTGATTCAAGCAGGATGCGGATTTTTACACCCACTATACGGGTAGGCTCGTACCAGTTTGATAATACCCATAATATTCAGTTTGGTGCTGTTGCAGGTTCATTGCCGGTGGTGGATAATGAAGACCTGATCAGGCTGGCTATTTGGAAAAATACTGATGGTGCTTATAAAAACGCGGTGCAACTGTATGAACAGTTGCTTACCAATAAAAAAGTACGGGTAGCAGAAGAAGATACGGCAGCGGATTTTTCTACTGCTCCCAGGGAGATTTATTTTGACGCCCCTGTGAACTATGCTTCGCTGAAACCCGATTTACAAAAGATAGCTGACGCTATGAAAGCCTATACGGCTGTTTTTAAGCAGAATCCCGACCTGTTAACGGGCGGCGCCAATTTTGAGTTTAAAATAACGCGGAAATATTTTGTTGATACAGACGGATCAGATATTGTGCAAAATGCCACAGAAGCCTGGCAAGGCATTTATGGCAACAGTAAGGCCGATGACGGAATGGAATTGCCGCTCTACAAATTATATTTTGCCTATAACCCTGCCGAATTGCCTTCTGTGGACAGTGTACTGGCCGATGTTAAGGTAATGAGCACTAAGCTGAGCCAACTGAGAAAATCACCTCTGGCCGATCCTTTTGTAGGCCCAGCTATACTTTCCGGCCGCGCTGCCGGTGTATTTTTTCATGAAATTTTCGGACACAGGCTTGAAGGCAAAAGAATGAAAAATGAATTTGACGGACAGACCTTCAAAAATAAAATAGGAACTGAAGTGCTGCCGGGCTTCTTAAGTATAACAATGGATCCCACAAGGAAAAATGTTTCGGGTAATGAAGTGAACGGCTTTTATAAGTTTGATGATGAGGGCGTGGCAGCACAAAAAGTTGATGTGGTGGAAAACGGTATCCTGAAAAACTTTTTAATGACAAGAACGCCCATTAACGGGGTAAGCGGAAGTAATGGGCATGCCAGAACCGCACCCGGAGGTATTCCTGAAAGCAGGCAAAGCAATCTTGTTGTTACAGGCAAAAGTGATCAGTCTTTTGATGATTTGCGGAAGCTGCTGATTGCTGAATGCAAAAAGCAGGGCAAACCTTATGGGTATTTGTTCCAGGACGTGCAGGGCGGGTTTACCAATGTAGGGCGTACCACGCCTAATGCTTTTAATGTGCTTCCTACTGAAGTGTATAAAATTTATGCAGATGGCAAACCTGATGAGCTGGTGCGGGGCGTAGACCTGATAGGTACGCCGCTTTCCATGTTCAAGCATATTGCTGCCTGCAGCAACCAGGCAGAGACATTTAATGGTATGTGCGGTTCAGGCTCGGGCTGGGTGCCGGTTTCTGCATCATCTCCGGCGATCTTTGTAGACGTTATAGAGACACAGAAAAAGAGCAAATCAAGCGAACGTATGCCTGTATTG
>DAOLFI010000479.1:0-3706 GCA_035326385.1 Niabella sp. | reverse complement strand
ACCGGAAAATACTTCAGCCCTCTAAAAACTTTCCTGCCTGCAGGAAGTCTTTAGACATTTAAACCAAATTATTTAAAGACTTCCTCTAATGAAGACGAACAAAATATTTTTATTAGTTGCTTTTACTTTCAGCCAATTAATAATTAATGCGCAAAGCGATTATAAACAGGCAATTGGAATAAGGCTGAATGCTCATGTTGCTTATGATGTACTGGCGGCATCCTATAAGAACTTCCTGTCAGACCACGGCGCTTTGGAATTTAACCTCGGATTTGGGGGTAAAAACATGTATGTTCCTAACTCAGGAGGACAAACGAGCTTTTCTCCCGGGATTAGTATAACAGGCGCCTATCAATACCACGAACTGATCGAAACACCTACCAATGAAAGTCTTCGATGGTTTGCAGGAGGCGGACTCACTATTTTTAATATTTTTTCTAAAAATGATTTTTACGAAGGTTTTGGTGCGGGCGTATTTGGTACCGCGGGAATTGATTATAAATTTAAGGATTCGCCTATCAATCTGACTGCCGACTGGCGGCCAACTGTATTTTTATCTGCGCCTTCTTCTTTTGCGCCACTGCAAATTGGCACACTTGGCATAGCAGCCAGATATACATTTTAGCAAACTATGCTAAAAGCCGTTTAAAAGCATCTACATTTGAGCGCGATACAGCTACGGGAGCAAGACTATTATGAAGCATTATTTCGTAGCCAGCTGCATTACCACGCATCTCCAGAATCTTATCCATATTTATTATAAATGCCCTGTGGCAGCGAAACAACTGGCCGTACTTACTGTTAGCCAGTTGAAACTCCTTCATGGAGCTTCTTACCAATTGAAAAAGTAATCCGCCGGTTGTTTTATCTGCATATTGAATGTAAAGATTATTTCCTCTGGATTCCGCATACAAAAATTCGCTCAGTCTTACGGGAGGTGATAGTTTGGAGTTTATTAAAAAAAGATCTTCATCAGGAGGATCAAGCTTTTTACCATGCAATTGAGCGTTCATTTCTTTGGCAGCTCTCAAATGGTGTTGTAATAAATAATTATGCCTTATAAAAGTAACAACGATATAAGGCATAATTCCGATAGCGAAAACAAGAAAGAGCGAACCCGGATAAGAATCTTCAACATGGATTTCAGGTGTGCGGAAACGATTGATCAACCAGATAACAATGGAAATAGTGATCATCTGGTATACTAGAACAATCAGTTCTTTGCCCAATGTCCATTTTTTGTCATCAAACCAGTTGGGAAACAGTATAATCCATAAAGCTGCCAAAGACATTGTAACAGCAGCTACTCCCGCATACAACACAGCTGTTAGCAGCCTGCTGCCCTCAATATTCCTTTCGCCAATATGAAAAGGCTGAAAAACAAACAAGATCAAAAAAACCACGGCTGATATTCCCAGCACGGTTTTGAAATAAACCCTGAGATCGCCATAACCCGGATGTGACTGATTTAAAACTTTACGTAGGTGCACGAAAATACATGGTTCGGATAAAGTGCAAATCTATCATTTTAAAAATTATACAAGGTCAGGCATGTCAACTATAACAATAAAAATTGCTACCTATCACATGCGTGTGTGTTATATCACAATTGGTTGCTGTCTGTAACAAGTTGGTTTAAATTCTCTTATAATCAATGTATTATTGCCCGAATAAAATATAAAATCATATGAAGATACTGATATTTATGGCAACCTTTTTGGCTATAACAACGTATTTATATGCGCAATATCCGCCTCATCGCCCCCCTTTTCCGCCGCACCATCTTAAACGTAAGTTAAAGGAAACTGATTTACGCGATACAGCAAATAAGAATAGTCGCTTTTCAGAGCCCGACAGAAAACCAGCTTTATTATCTGAAGCATCAGTTTATAAAAAGAAGGAACTAAGAAGTTGGCGCCGGAAAAAATTCTGGTCTGTTTGCAATACAGTTGCCGGAGGTGTGCATATGACTATTGGTATCGTTATTCTGACCTCACCAAACAATACGTCCCAAAAAACCGGAATGATTATAACAGCAGCATCAGCAGCCCTGGGAACATGGGGTGTTCTTTCTATTATAAAATCTCAAAAAAACATCAACAGAATAAAGCAGGAACGCCTGACACTGGGAATAACTTCCGCAGGCCCTTCCCTGCAATTACATTTTTAGAAAAGATTAGTGACTTTTTATCAACAGGCTTGTGTTATTTTTGAATCCTGGTGGATTTGGAACAAGCTATAATAACCAACGATATAAGGCAGACTTTCGATAATTTAAAAGTTTGCGTTATCATACCAACTTATAACAATGCTGCTACCATTAGCGCTGTTATAGCTGATGTGCTTCAATATACAGGCAATGTTATTGTGGTAAATGATGGTTCTACCGATCATACAGAAAGTATTATCAGGGCTTTTCAGCACATCACCATTGTTTCCTATCAGCCTAATGCCGGCAAAGGAATGGCTTTGCGGAAAGGGTTTAAAAAAGCCATAGAGCTGGGGTTTGAATATGCTATTACTATCGATTCTGACGGGCAGCATTTTGCCAAAGACCTTCCTGTTTTTATTAATAAACTGAAAGAAAGCGGCCCAGCCCTCATCATGGGAGCCCGTAATATGGACACAGCAGCAAATGTACCGGGTAAAAGCAGCTTCGGCAATAAGTTCAGTAATTTCTGGTATAAGGCAGAGACCGGTATTGAGCTGCCCGACACGCAGACAGGGTATCGTTTATATCCGCTTGCGCCTATCGGCCAAATGAAATTCTTTACCCGTAAGTATGAGTTTGAAATAGAGGTAATTGTACGCCTGGCTTGGGCCGGGATAAAAGTGATTTCCGTTCCTATCACTGTATATTATCCGCCCAAAGGAGAGCGGATCAGCCATTTCAGACCGTTTAAAGACTTTACACGCATCAGTATAGTAAACACAGTGCTGGTAACTATTTGCTTTTTTTATATATGGCCGCGCAACTTTTTCAGGACTTTCTATAAAAATAAAAACTGGAAGCAGGAGCTAAAGCAAATACTGTTAAAGCCTGGGGAAAGTGATGCCAGGAAAGCATACTCCATTGCGTTTGGAGGGTTTATGGGTATTGTCCCTATATGGGGATTTCAACTGCTGACAGGCATTCCCTTAGCACATCTATTAAAGCTGAATAAAACGCTGTTCATAATTGCAGCCAATATCAGCATTCCGCCTATGATCCCATTTATTCTTTTTCTCAGCTACAAAATGGGAAAGCCGTTTATGGGCAGCAGGGCGGTGGATCTATCATTTAATAAGCAGCTTACCCTCGAAAAAATGGGACAGAACCTGGAACAGTATATTTATGGAGCTTTCTTTTTGGCGATCGTTGTGGGGATTCTGTTCTGGATACTAACGTTCTTATTTTTGAAAGTACGTAAGTTAAAAAAAGCAAAGCCGGGCGTGACAGGCTAATCATTTACATTGAACTTGTTTAAATTTATTAAGATATTATCCCAATTGTGTGTCAGGCTGTCCCGATGGCTGTACGGAATGCCGAAACCTCTTTTTAAAAAAATGCACCCTTCGACAGCAGATCGACAAGCTCACTATGACATCAGAACGACATTTTCTGATTACATGCGGCAAAATTGAAAAGTTTAAACAATGCTTTAAGTTCCAGTTAAATGCAGAAAATATTTACCTCTATATTCGAGTTTTTTAAAAAGAACAAAAC
>DAOLFI010000478.1:0-3711 GCA_035326385.1 Niabella sp. | reverse complement strand
CCGTTATTTCCCCGATCTGAAGGGAATGAACTCAGTAACAATCAACAATTATAAGGCTTCTTATAATGTGGTAACGCATCTGATCAAAAAAGGATATAAAAACCCGGCAATGATTACGCTTTCTTCAAAGCTGCACCATTTACAGGACAGGGTTAGCGGGTTTGAAGATGCTGTAATCAGGCTATTAAACCAGGAAAAAGCAAAAGTTGTAGCCGTAGAAGAAAATATGCTTGCCGAAGAAATGGAATCAGTCATTATAAAACTGTGCAAAGATAAATCTGCCATAGACGCCTTATACTTTTCTACCAATAAAATTGCCATTGAGGGGCTTTCTGTTCTTGTCAGGCACTGCATAGCAGTACCCGAAGAAGTGGCGGTAGTATGTTTTGATGAAGTGGATGCGTATAAACTGTTTCATAAAAGTATTACTCATGTAAAACAGCCTTTGGATAAAATAGGAAGCAAAGTAGTAGAACTTGTTCTTGACCGGATTAACAACAGTGCAGATGCCCAGCAAATAGTATTAGATGCAATACTTATTGAAGGGGAGTCCAGTAAAAGGCTTTAAAAAACCAGCAGCTTGATGTTTAGACCGGTGAAAGCCATATATGAAAGTAATTAAAATGATGCCGATACAGTTAAATACAGATAATCTGACCAGGTTGGCGCCTGCTGTTCATGTGCCGGTTTACAACCGGGGGAAAATAAAGAGCGGCATCGTGCACATTGGTATCGGCGGATTTCACCGTGCACACCAGGCTTATTGTATTGACCGTTTACTGGAACAGGGGTTGGCAGCGGACTGGGGTATTTGCGGAATTTCTTTGTTGGTACCCGACCGGAAAATCCATGATGTACTGGCCAAACAGGAGGGGCTGTACACATTAATGATACCGGATGCTACGGGTAATTTTTCGGCACGGGTTATTGGGTCTGTTACAGAACTGTTATATGCGCCTGAAAATCCATCGGCTGCTATCCAAAAGATGGCCGATAAATCAATTCGATTGATAACCCTCACCATTACCGAAGGCGGGTATAATTTTACTTCTGATGGAGTTTTCAACTGGCATAACGATGCTGTTTTATGGGATTTGAATTACCCGAGCCAACCTAAAACGGTATTTGGATACCTCTATGCCGCACTGAAACTTAGACGGGATCAGGGCATAGGAGGGCTTACTATTCAGTCTTGCGACAATATAGAGCACAACGGGGATATAATGCGTAGCATGCTGTATGCTTTTATAAGCAAGGCCGACCCGGCAATGATTAGTTGGTTAGATACATACATTACTTTTCCTAACAGCATGGTTGACCGGATTACACCGGTTACTACTGATAGCCTGAAAACGGCTGTTGCAGAAAATTTTGGCCTGCACGATGGCTGGCCGGTGATTTGTGAGCCTTTTTATCAGTGGATTATTGAAGATAATTATGCCGCAGGCAGGCCCGAATGGGAAAAAGCGGGAGGGCAATTAGTACCGGACGTTACACCCTACGAAAAAATGAAGATTCGTTTGCTGAACGGAGGCCATACATTGGTAGGTTTAGCAGGCTATCTGTCAGGCTACCGTTATATCCATGAAAGTATTGCAGATCCAGCAATAGCTGCTTTGCTGCATAAGTATATGAATGAGGAAGTAACCCCTGCATTGGACAGTGTTGAGGGGATTGACTTAGATGAATACAAAAATACATTGATTGAAAGGTTTAAGAATCCCTTTATTAAAGATGAAGTAACCCGGATCATTTCTGGCAGCTCAGGCAAGTTTCCCAAGTTTATCCTCCCCGTCATTTTGGATCAGCTTCAGGAAAACCGGCCTGTTCAAATCGCAGCGCTCATAGTGGCCTGCTGGTATCAATATCTCAAAATGAATATTCCGGACCCTGTTGATGTCCAGGATGAAATGGCATCCATCTTATTGAAAAATATTACAGAAGCGGAGCAAACACAAAATCCTGCTCATTTTCTCAATCTTACCGAAGTGTTTGGGAATTTAAGAGAAAAGAGAATGTTTGTTAAAAGCTTTATATCACATATCACGGCATTAAATAGTAATAAAATAAGGAGCCTGATTGAAGCAGAAGTGAATAATGTAGTAAACTAAAAAATATTGATCACTATAAATCTAAGAAACATGAAAAAACTAACGATGCATTGCTTTCACATGCTGATGCTGGTGTTGTTGCTGGCGTCATACTCCTGCAAGCGGGACACACCTAATACAGGAGGAGGTACTACAGACAAAATCCCGGGAAATGTACGTTTGGTGGATTATACCGCCTCAAGTATTGCTTTAGCCTGGGATCGGGTAGAAGGAGCGACTTCCTACACTGTAGAATTGTTAGAATCCAAAGACGCCAAAAAGCCGAGTAGTTCCTGGGTTGTAGTTGCGGAAGATTACTATCAGTTTGGAGGCCTTAAAGAAATTGTAGGTTATTATGTGCGTGTACGGGCTAACGTTGATTATGCCACCGGGGAATGGATATATATAATGAATGGCCAGCAACCAGGTAGGATTATGCCTAAGTATGGTTTTGTTGCTGAAGATTTTGAAGAGCCCAAAGAACTGCCCGGAATGTATCCCAACTTTCCTGAGGGATGGGAAGTGCACACGGCTACAGGAGGCAGGAAGAACGCATTTACAAGTGTCGGTCCTGCCACAGGCGAACATTCGGATATATTCCCATCCGGCGAATGGCTAATGAGAGATATTTATACTCAATCTGTCGCCAGTATGGAGAAAAACAGAATTGGTGACTGGGCAACGATATTCAGAGGAGGAGGTACATATACACCGAGTTTAGCGATGAATTTCGATCTGCCAAAAGGAGCCTCCAAACTCTCTTTTTACTATGCAACTGCAACACAAAATGCAACAGATGCAGGGGGCGTACCACTCTACGTGAAAGTAGAATATTCTAAAGACGCCGGAGTTACCTGGACTCAATTAGGTGAGGAGTTGGAAATTTCTTCTGCAGAAGATCAATATTTCAAAGAGTACGAACTGGATATAAAAGGCCCTGTACGTTTCAGAATTGGTAAAAACAATGCGAGTGCAGCAAGGATGATGGTGGATGAAATATCGGTATATACAAATCCTGATTAGATTAATTTTTTATAACAAAATAAGATTGTAGAATATGAAAAAAACATTTATTAAATCACTTGGCCTGCTTTGGACGTTGCTTATCTCTGCAACGCTACTTGCACAAACCGCCAATAGAGATATCAGCGGGAAAGTAACCGACAAGAGCAATCAGCCTTTGCCAGGCGTCAATGTTGCTTTAAAGGGCACAAGTACAGGTACTACAACCAACGATGCCGGTGAATATCGCATTATGGTTCCGGATAGTAAACCTGTTGTACTTGTCTTCAGTTTTATTGGCATGAATGCCCAGGAAATTACACCTGGAACAAGCAATACAGTTGACGTTATACTGGAAGCTGAATCGTTTAGCCTGGAAGAAGTAGTAGCCATTGGTTATGGAACGGCCAAAAAGAAGGACTTAACCGGATCGGTGGCCAATATACAGGGCGATGTGGTAGCTAAGCGCAATGTAACCCAGCTTTCCGCAGCTTTACAGGGAGCTGTTCCCGGTATGATGGTGACAAGAACGAACAGCCAGCCGGGGGCTGGAGCAACTATCCGGGTTAGAGGTATCACAACTATTGGAGACTCCGACCCATTAATTATCGTAGATGGT
>DAOLFI010000477.1:0-3719 GCA_035326385.1 Niabella sp. | reverse complement strand
TATCCGTAAGATTTAGCCAGCAACAAACTTTCCCCTTTAAAAGCTGTTACAGTAAACCTGTTCTCCAGGAAATCTACCCGCAGCATTCCATTTGCAGGAAATTCAGTTACTGCCTTTATTTTTACGGTATGAGCATGTAAGTAACCCGAGGAGGGAAAATGATGCACCATCCAGGTCAAAATACCGGGAATAACAGTGTATATATTCGCTATCCCTTTTTCTTCTATTAATTCCGTTATAACATGATCCTGCTGATCAGCGCCTTCAAGATATATCAGGGGCGTTGCATCTGGCGGGACCCTGTCTGCCGGTAGCAGGGTATTAAAACCAAAATCAAGCTCTGTTATTATCTTGTTAAAGCTCCCCTGCAAAACAGGGTTATTTTCAACTATCTGATCCAGGATACCTGTAGTTATGGTTTTAAAACTGTATCGTTTTAACTGCAGCAACTTTTTATCTTCAGGATCATAAATGCAAAAGCTAAAATAGTCATTCCCTACCTGTAAGGACAGGTGGCTATCCTGGGGATCTACACTACTATTTATTGAAATACTGAACTGCTCCTTCAATGTTATTCTCTTTGATTTTATGTGCAGCAAATATCACATAAATATTGAAGATTTACCATGGATGCATAAGTATTTTTCGCGTTTCGCCTCATCCTGAGGGAGTCTTTCTTGCTCAGGTCTACCCACCTGGGTATATCCGTTACTTATACATTCCCGAAAAAGTTTTATGCACATGTTCTGTCTTATTTTTAATCTTTGCAGGCTGAAATTTTAACTGACAGCAACACTGATTTTTATTGTATGGCAACAAGAGGTGGACTGGAAACCCTGAAAATAGGTATAAGCAACCGGCAGATCATTAAAATAGCTGCCCCTATTGCACTTGCCATGATGGTGCCTCAATTGAACCTGATCGCTAACACTGTTTTTCTGAGCCAATTGGGAGAAACAGAATTAGGTACCGCAGGTATTACCGGCGTCTATTATCTTGTATTTGCATTGATAGGCAATGGCCTTAACAGCGGCTTACAGGCGCTAATAGCCCGCCGTGCAGGAGAAAACAAGCCTGAAGAAATCGGCCGGCTGTTTTTGCAGTCCAACTATATTGCCTTAATGTTTGCGGCAGGCGTGATCCTTCTAAATTATTGCCTGGTAGAGCTTTTCCTGTCTTCGGTATTGAAGAGTAACGTGGTTTTGAAAGAAGCCGTTTCTTTCCTAGAAATAAGGGCCTGGGGCTTACCATTCCTGTATTTTTTCCAGATGGGTAATGCGCTGTTGGTAGGCACTAATAACAGCAAATATTTAAAATATGGATTTATTGCTGAGGCGGTGGTGAATATATATTTTGATTATGCGCTTATTTTTGGCAAATCAGGTTTTCCCGCCCTGGGCTTTAACGGTGCTGCCTATGCTTCCATACTTGCCGAATTCACAGGAGCAGTGGTAGTGTTTGCCATTATTTTCAAAAAAGGTTTTGTAAACAGGTTTGCTTTGTTCAGGCATAAACGGCCCGATGGTCATACTATTAAAATTATTTTCAACCAATCGCTGCCGCTGGTAATGCAGTTTGTATTAAGCGTGAGCGCATGGCTGCTGTTTTACGTTTTTATAGAGCATCACGGGGAGCGCCCGCTGGCCATCAGTAATACCATGCGCAACATTTTCGCACTGTTCGGCATTTTTACCTGGTCTTACGCCAACACCACTAATATGATGGTGAGCAATATTATTGGCCAGGGACGAAAAGATGAAGTACTATACCTGATCAGAAAAATAGCAAGGCTTAGCTTCTTTACTATTATTACACTATGTATACTGCTTAATCTTTTTCCTGAAACTTTATTAAGCATTTATGGTACCGATGAAAGCTTTGCTGCAGAAGCTATACCTGTAATAAGAACCATTTCCGTTTGCCTTATTATGATGGCTATTGCTGTAATATGGCTGAACAGTATCACCGGAACAGGCAATACGAAAGTGAACCTTCGCATTGAGATAGTTGCTATTGTAATTTATTCCATCTATGTATACATAGTAATAGAAAAGCTGCAATTATCTCTTGTGTACGCATGGGCAAGCGAGTTCCTATACTGGTTTATCACTTTTATTTTAGCATGGCTTTATATGCGCAGTGGTAAATGGAAAGGTAAAGAGATATGGAAATAAGTGCTCGGGACTTATTTTCCGACGAAAAATTTATAGGTTAAAAGAACAACGCTTTTCCCTCTTTCACATTTCCCAGCCTTTGTTAAGGATATAGTAAATACTTCTTCCTCATCTCTTTATACTGACTTAAACCCGGCTCCCAGGAGGCTCGGATCTCTGCTTCAGATTTTCCGTCTATGATCTGCTGTCGGAACAAACCATTTCCTATAAGGTTTTCAATCTTACCCATCTGGTTGCTCAGCTTTGAATCGAAGAACTTTTCTTTATGGGGATGAGCTTTATATAATTCCATGATCCATTGCAGGTTGATCTTACCGCTTTTACGCAGCTTTTCAACATCATATTGGCGAAGGTCCAGCCCATAACAAACCTGGTTCATAAATAAAGGTGTTTCTGCCATGCCTTTAATGGATTTAGGTGTAAAAGAAAAAGTGTATTTGCCTTTTAACTCAGGGCTGCCTAATACGGTAAAGGGGAATTGCGTACCTCTTCCGTGATTGAGGTAAACGCCTTCAAACATACAGGTAGAAGGATATAATAAAATAGCCTGCTGTGTGTTCAGGTTAGGCGATGGCTTTACCGGCAAAGTATAAGGCAGGTCATGGCTGTAATTCGCTACTTTAATAATCTTCAGCTTACATTTTACTTTATTGGTCAGCCAACCTTCACCGTTAGCCATTTGTGCAAACTCGGCCACCGTTAACCCGTGCGACATTGGAATAGGAAACATACCAATACCTGATTTATATTTCATATCCAGAATGGCGCCATCAATAACATTGGCATTGGGATTGGGGCGGTCCAGGATCAGCATCTCCTTATCACTTTCTGCACAGGCTTCCATTAACCGCGACAGCGCATTGATATTAGTATAAAAGCGTACTCCTACATCCTGCAGATCATAGATCAGCACATCCACATCAGCCATGTCCTGTTTTGTAGGTTTGTTCTTAGCACCGTATAGAGAAATAATAGGAATACCGGTAGCAGGGTCTTTCTCATCGCTTACTTTAATACCAGCGCTCGCATTGCCGCGAAACCCATGTTCCGGGCCAAATACTTTTACAATATTTATACCGAGGCTTTGAAGACTGTCCACTAAATGTTTTTCTCCTATTATTGTAGTGGGATTGGCCATCACCGCTACCCGTTTGCCTTTGAGATAATCTATATATAAATTTGTCTGATCAGCACCCGTAATGATCTCCTTTTCTTTACAAACAGTATCAGCCCCTTTCCATACCGGGGAAATAAAAGAAAAGGCAAGCATAAGAATAAAGAATAGCTTCATCGTAAGTACATTTTTAATATACATCAAATATACAATCCATTATTTTATTAGGCTACATTTGTACATCATAACCATGCTATATGAATAACAAGGAAGTTTACATCGTTTCAGCCATACGCACGCCTATAGGAAGTTTTGGCGGCGCTTTAAAAGATTTTTCAGCTACACAGTTGGGTGCCATAGTTATTAAAGCGGCTGTTGAAAGAGCTGGCATTCTTCCCGGCGACGTTCAGGAGGTACTCATGGGCTGCGTG